>NZ_LIRG01000144.1 GCF_001419695.1 Streptomyces prasinopilosus | reverse complement strand
GCGGTCGAGCTCGACCGCGACCTGGGTGCGGCAGTCGGCCGGTGCCGGGGCCCGGAAGTCCGTCACGGTCATGCCCAGGGTCAGGCCGCCGGTGAGTTCGACGTCCACGGGCGCCCTGCGCACCGTCATGACGCCCGGGTCGATCACGTACGCGACCGCGCACGGGTCGTGCACGGGCGGGTGCTCGAAGCCCTGCGCTTCCTTGTAGGTGGCACCGAAGAAGTCCAGCAGTTCGCCGACGAACTCGGCGGGCTTGGTGCCGACCGCGGCGATCCGCTTGGCGACCTCGGGGGTCGCCAGCGCCTGGTGCGTCAGGTCGAGACCGACCATCGTGACCGGCCAGCCCGCGTTGAAGACGATGTGGGCGGCCTCGGGGTCGATGATGATGTTGAACTCGGCGACCGCGCTCCAGTTGCCCTCGTGGTAGCCGCCGCCCATCAGGACGACCTCGCGGACCCGCTCGACGATGCGGGGCTCCTTGCGCGCGGCGAGGGCGATGTTCGTCAGACCCGCCGTCGGGACGAGGGTGATCTCGCCGGGCTCGTGCGACATCACCGTGTCGATGATGAGGTCGACGGCGTGCCGGCGGTCCAGTTCCAGGGTCGGTTCGGGCAGCACGGGCCCGTCCAGACCGGTCTCGCCGTGGATGTCCGGCGCCGTCTCGACGGCCCGCACCAGGGGCCGCGGGCAGCCGGCGGCGAAGGGCACACCGGTGATCCCGGCGATGCGCGCCACGGACAGGGCGTTGCGGGTCACCTTCTCCAGCGTCTGGTTGCCGACCACGGTCGTGACGGCGACCAGGTCGATGTCGGGGTTGCCGTGCGCCAGCAGCAGTGCGATGGCGTCGTCGTGCCCGGGGTCGCAGTCGAGGATGATTTTCCTGGTCATCGGAAGAGCCCCTTCGCTCTAGCGGATCTGTGAGGTGGATCCCCGCAGCGGCGACCGCGGGCGGGCCACTGTGGAGGGTGCGTCGGCTCACGTGTCCGGCGCCGGAGGTGGCAGCGGTCTTCGCCGGGCTGCCGGGGCATCGACACGTACGGAACCGCTGTCGCCGGCCACGGGAGCAGGCGTCACCGCCCGCGTCCCTGGCCATGGCGTGGAAAACGTTCTCCAAAAATCTCATGTAAGCGTACACAGTTGTCAATGTCGGACATCCCACACTTGAAAAGTGAGGAGTCGCTACTCGACGGTTATGTGGTGATAACGTTTGCCCGCATTGTTTCCAGGTGGCCGGTTCCGGCCCGGTGGAGCCCGGCCGGGCCCGGCGCAGCCGAAACCGACGAAGGGGGCCGCAGCGTGACCGACGTCACCTTGAGGGAGGTGGCCCGCGCGTCGGGCTGCTCCGTCGCCACGGTGTCCAGGGTCCTGGCCGGAACCCGTCCGGTCGGCGCCGAGACGGCCCGCCGGGTACGGCAGGCGGCCGAGGAGCTCGGCTACCGGCCCAACCAGGTCGCCCGCGCCCTGCGCAGCCGCTCCACCGGCACCGTCGGTCTCGTCCTGCCGCAGATCACCAACCCCTTCTTCCCCTCCCTCGTGCGGGAGGTGGAACACGCCCTGCACGCCGAGGGACGGGCCGTGCTGCTCGCCGACTGCGACGACGACCCGGAGATCGAGGCCGCCCGGATCAGCGACCTCCTGGACCGGCAGGTCGACGCCCTGCTGGTCATCGCCGCCGACGCGAAGCGGAGCCGGGACGCGGTGGAGAAGGCCGCGGCCCACGTGCCGCTGGTACTGCTGGACCGCGGGTGCGGCCCCGGCGTCGCCGACTGGGTCGCGACCGACAACGCCACCGGCATGGCGCTCGTCCTGGACCACCTGGTCGCCACCGGCCGCCGCCGGATCTGCTTCGTGGGGGCCGCCGGAACCGGCTCGGCGGCGGTCGAGCGGCTCGCGGCGTACGAGGCCGAGGCCGGCGCCCTGCTCCCGCGCGGCCCCGGGCAGGTCGAACTCGGCGACTTCTCGCTGGAGTGGGGGCGGACCGCGGTGGACCGGATCCTGCCGTCCCGTCCGGACGCCGTCGTCTGCGCCAACGATCTCCTCGCGGTCGGCGTACTGCAACGGCTGCGGCAGCTCGGCGTGGACGTCCCGGGCGACGTCGCCGTCACCGGCTTCGACGACATCCCCATGGTGGACCTCGCCGACCCGGCCCTGACCACCGTCCGCCAACCCGTGCGGGCCCTGGCGGCCGAAGCCGTGCACCTGCTCGGCCACCGGCCGGCCGGACGGAACGACGGGCCGCGCCGGTCGGTCCGTCTCGCCCCCGAACTCGTCGTACGCGCCTCCAGCGCACCCCGCGCACCCAGCGCACCCCGCGTGTCCTCGGCCGAGGACACCGGCAGCACCCGCACTCCAGAGGTGGAACAGTGATCGCAGTCGTCGGAAGCCTCAACCTGGACCTCGTCGCGCCGGTTCCCCGGCACCCCGTGCCGGGCGAGACGGTCCTCGGCGGCGACATCGCCCAGCACCCCGGCGGCAAGGGCGCCAACCAGGCCGTCGCCGCCGCCCGGCTCGGTGGGAACGTCGCCTTCGTCGGCCGGGTAGGCGAGGACGACGCGGCCGACGTCATGCTCGACGCCGTCCGGAGCGAGGGCGTGGACGCCACGCACATCACCCGCACCCCGGGCGTGGCGACCGGCCGCGCCCTGATCGCCGTCGACCCGGCCGGTGAGAACACCATCCTCGTCAGCCCCGGCGCCAACGCCCGCGTGGGCGCCGCCGACTGCGAGGCCGCGGCGGACCTGCTGCGGAAGGCGGCCGTCACCGTGCTGCAGCAGGAGGTCCCGGACGAGGCCAACCACGCCGCCGCGCGGCTGGCCGGGGGCATCGTGCTCCACAACCCGGCCCCCGCCGTCGCCGGTGCCGTCCCCCCGCCCCGCGTCGACGTGCTGGTCCCCAACCGCACGGAACTGGCCGCCCTCACCGGCACGTCCGTACCGGAGACGATCGACGAGGTCGTCGCCGCCGCCCGCAAGCTGACCGGGGCCGGCGCGGTCCTCGTCACGCTCGGCGGCGACGGGGTCCTCCTCCTCGAAGGCACCGCACACCTGCACATCCCGGCGTTCCGTGTCCGGCCCGTGGACACCACCGCCGCCGGCGACTCCTTCTGCGGTGCGCTCGCCGTCGCCCTCGCCGAGGGCCGCACCCTCGAACAGGCGGCCCGCCGGGCCTGCGCCGCCGCCGCGATCAGCACCACCCGCGCGGGCGCCCAGCCCTCACTCGCCCGCCGCGACGAGGTCGAGGCCTTCCTCGCGGGGCAGCGCTGAAGCACCGACTCGGCGAGAGCAGCAGGGGCCAGTCCTGGCTGCCGTAGGCAGCCGTGAGGAACCGCTCACGCTCCTTCACGTTCACGTACTGCGCGACATCCACAGAGTCGCCTGTGAAACCGGGGGTGATGTGCAGCGGATCGTCCGTCACCGTTGCACACCAGTCACCGTCGAACGACAGTTTTATGGTCGTTCCTGCCTCATCTGATCTGCTGTGCTGGGGCCCTATAGCCGTCGTCGGCAGGAATCGTGCCCTGCACGATGTCCTCGTGGGTCACCGGCTTACCGGGGTCCGTCGGACTGCCACCGAGCGCCGCCGCCCGGAGAGGAGCCGGGTTCGGAATGCGTGCGTCACCAGCCGCCGGCCGTCGTTCTCCGGCAACCGCGTTGACGGCGAGGCGGGCAGGTGTGGACGCGGCGACAGGTGGGCGGCCTCATCGCGAAGCCGTACCGGGTGCGGCCGACCGGCCCGGGCGCATGCACCTGAAGCGGTGCGGGCCGTGCGCGGCCGCTTCGCCACCTCCTGGATGAGAAGCCCATGAGCTTCTGATCAATGGGCGTCACGAGTGTGCGTAATCCTCCACCAGGTCGCCGACGAGCGAGAGCAGGGCGTCGACGCGGTGCCGGTCCTCGCGTTGGTCGCGCAGCCTGTGGTCCAGTTCCCGCAGGTCGGACACCGCGGCCGGGTCACGGCGCCTCACCGCGTCCAGCCACGGCGTGGTGGCCAGGTCCATGCAGGCCGTGAACAGGAGCCGGGTGGTTTGGGCCGGTGGAGCCGGGTCGGGAGCGGCGAACCCGGTGGTGACGTACCGGACCGGGTCGGTCAGGCTCCAGCCGACGACGGTGCCGCCCTGGACGAGGAGCGCCACGTCGGGAGCGATGCCGATGCGGGCGTCCAGCGGCTCGTCGAGGACGTCGAGGTCGCGCAGGCAGGTCAGTACGGCGTCTTCGGGGGCGCGGCAGAGCTCGGTGGTCATCGGCAGGCGGAAATCCCGGACCTCGTCGGCCCGCAGACCGCCAGGACGGGCGGGGGGCGTGGCGGGAACGCGGGCGCAGTCCTCGGGGTCGGCCGCTTCGTGGGGCAGCCGGAACGCGGCGCCGACCAGTTCCCGGCCGGCCGGATCGAACCGGAGCTCGTCCGGGTCGTCCCACAGCCACTCCTGGCTGCCGAACGTGTCCACGAGGAACCGCTGCCATTCCTGCACGTCGGTGTACTCCGCGATACGCACCCGCTGATCCAGGAAGTCGAAGCGCGGTGGGACGCGAAGGGCATTGCCCGTCACCGTCGCACTCCAGTCGCCGTCGAGGGTAAGTCTCATGGTGAATGCCGCCTCATCGAATCTGCACCGCGGGAGCCAGGTAGCCGTTCTTGGCCGGAATCCTGCCCTCCACCACGTCTGCGTGGGTAATCGGCCCGCCGGGGTCGGAGGGCAGGCCTCCGAGGGCCCGCACACCGGAGTCCCCCCTGGTACCGGACGGGCCGTACGCCGTGATGGCATTGCCCGCCCCCGCACCTCCACCCTCTGTCACCACGATGTCCTCCCCTTGTCGAAAGACCAGCCGCCCGCTGCCCGCCGTCGAGTGGTAAACGGCGTCCGGGCTCTTGAGGATCTCCAAGACCCGCTCGTCACTGAAGCCGTGCATGGAATCCGCGTGGTAGTTCCCGGCCTTCTTCATCCGGTTGCCCTGGGCTCTCTCGATGACCTCGTCCGCGGTCTGGATGGCCTTTTCCCTGGCCTGCTGGGCTTTTTCCTCCTTCGTGTACTTGGGCATCAGACCCAGCGGGTCACACCCCGTGTGCGGATTGTCCACATAGCCGACGGGGTTCGGCGCGGGAGCCAGGCCCAGCGGGTCCGGGGAGGTGTAGCGGCCGGTCTCGGGGTCGTAGTGGCGGAAGCAGTTGTAGTGGAGGCCGGTCTCGGGGTCGTAGTACTGGCCGGGGAAGCGCAGCGGGGTGTAGGCGCTGCTGTCCCGGGCCCAGGCGGTGGTGCCCCAGAGCGTGCTCCGGCTGCGCCAGGCGATGTCGCCGGTCTCGTCGATGAGTTCGGTCGGCGTGCCGACCAGATCGGTGGCGATGGCGAAGAACCGCCGGTCGATCTCCTCCTGGCCGCTGTCGGCCGTGAGGATGCGCTCGGTCTGGGCCAGGGGGACGACGTCCCGGTGGTCCCAGGTAAGGACGACCGTGCTGGGGACGTCGGGCCGGTGGCTGGTCTGTTCGCACAGGGTGAGGCCGTCCCAGGTGAAGCGGGCCTCCTCGACCACGTTCTCGCCGTCGGCCGCCAGACGCTGCTTGGCGGTGCGGCGGCCCAGGGGGTCGTAGCGGTAGCGCCACCGGGTCCCGTCGGGGGTGGTGACGGAGGTGAGGCGGTTCTCCGTGTCCCACGCGTAGCGCCAGGTCTCGGGCTTGCGGGACAGGCGGGCTTTCTGCCGCAGGGTAACGCGGCCGAGGGCGTCGTGCTCGAAGCGGACGCTTCCGGCGCGGGTGATACGGGTGCCACTGTAGGTCCGCTCCCCGGTCGCCTCGCCGCCCGGATGCCGGTCCGGCCAGGTCGCAGAGGTCTGGTTGCCCGCGTCGTCGTAGGCGTACCGCTCCGTCCAGCCCGGGGCATGGACGGTGGTGACCCGGCCCATCGGGTCGAGAGCGAAGGTGCGGGTGCCTGACAGTCGGTCTGCGACGGATGTCAGACGGCCGTCGGCGCGGTAGGTGTAGGCGCGGCCGGTGACGGGGCGGGCTTCGGCGGTGGTGTGCTGTGCGGCGAGCCGTCCGGCTTCGTCCCAGGCCGACGTCATGGTGACGGCGTCCCCGTAGGCGCGGGTGAGTTCGCGGCCGGTGGCGTCGTGGGTGAAGTCGATCCGCCGGTCTCCCGTGGTGAGTCGCCGGGGAAGTCCGTCGGAGTCGTAGGCGTAGGACGTGACGTGACCGGTGGGTGTGGTCCGGCGGGTGCGGCGCCCCAGGC
This sequence comes from Streptomyces prasinopilosus, assembly GCF_001419695.1. Taxonomy (GTDB): domain Bacteria; phylum Actinomycetota; class Actinomycetes; order Streptomycetales; family Streptomycetaceae; genus Streptomyces; species Streptomyces prasinopilosus. The sequence continues at coordinate 2,402 of NZ_LIRG01000144.1, read as the reverse complement.
CGTCGTAGGAGTAGATGAGCGGGCGGCCGTCCACCAGCTCTGTTTTGACCTGCCCGCGGCGGTCGTACTGGTAGCGGACCTCGCTGTCCGGGCCGATCGCCTCCAGGAGGCGGCCCGCCTTGTCGTACGTGTAGGTCGTCACCTGCCCGTCGACGTTCGTGCGGAGTACCCGGCCGAGCCGGTCGCGTTCGAAGGAGATGGTTCCGCCGAGTGCGTCGGTGCGGGCGGTGAGCTGTCCCGCCGCGTCCAGGCGGTAGGCGAGGGTGCGCCCGTCGAAGTCGGTCTCGGAGACGATGTTGCCGACCGCGTCGTACTCGTAGGTCCAGATCAGGCCTTGTGGACCGGTGACATGGGTGAGACGCAGGTCGTTGTCGTGCCGGAACGCGTAGCGCGTGCCATCGGGCCGTGTGGTGGCGAGCGGGAGGTCGAAGTGGGTGTATGCGTAGCGGGTCACTCCGCCGGCCGGGTCGGTATGGGTGAGGCAGTTGCCCTCGCCGTCATAGGTCCACGACTGGGTACTGCCGTCCGGGGCGGTACGGCGGGCGAGTTGCCCGTCCGTGGTCCACTCCAGCCGGGTGACACCGCCCATGGGGTCGGTGGCGCGGACCGGGCGGCCCAGCCCGTCCCGTTCGGTGCGGGTGGTGGCGCCTGACGGGTCGCTCACCGCCATGACCAGGCCCGCGGCGTCGCAGACCACCTGTGTGGTGGCGCCGAGGGCGTCGGTGACGGAGGTGAGGCGGCCGGCACGGTCGTAGGTGCAGTGGGTGGCGTGACCGGCCGGATCGGTGGCCGTGGTCCGGTTGCCGCGCTCGTCGTACGCGTAGGTCGTGCGGGCGCCGTCGGGCCCGACGACCTCGGCAGGCAGCCCGAACGGTCCTCGTGTGATGCGCAGTTCGGTGCCGTCGGGCCGGGTCACGCCGATCAACCGGCCGTCGGGGTCGTAGGTGTGGGCGGTGGTGCGGCCCAGCGGGTCGGTGCGGGTGAGCAGGCTGCCGTGGGTGTCGTAGGTGAAATGGGTGGTGTGGCCGAGGGGGTCGGTGGTGGCGACGACCCGGCAGTGGTGGTCGATCAGGTGGCGGGTGCTCCGCCCGTCGGCGGTGGTCAGCGTGGTGGTGCGGTGACCGGTCTCGGCATCCGGTGCGGTGTAGGCGAGGGTGATCTGGACGTGGCCCGCTTCGCCGCCCTCGGCGATGACGCGGTCGTGGTCGTCGTAGGCGTAGTCGTAGCGGCTGTGGTGGGAGTCGATCCAGGCGGTGACCCGGCGGCGGTCGTCGTAGAGGAAGGTGGTGGTGGCGCCGGAGGGCTTGGTGACGGTGGTGAGGTTGCCGTCCTGGTCGTAGCCGTAGGCCATCAGCGGCAGGCCGGTGCCGTCCTCGTCCGCGCCGGCCAGGGCGAGGGCGGTGATCCGGCCGTCGGCACAGGTCAGCCTCACCCGGTGGCCGGCCGAGTGGACCAGGGACAGCGGCAGCCCGTCCTCGGTGCGGTCGACGGTGAGCGCGTGGCCGTTGCGGTCGGTGACGGATGCCAGCCAGGCGGTGCCGTCGCCGCCGGGCTCGGCGTCGGGTGGTGCGTTGAAGTGGAGGGTCAGGCCGGTGTCGGGGTCGGTGAGGGTGTAGGCGCCGTCACCGTGGCGGGCCAGCTGGGTGCGGGCGGTGCCGGACTCGGGGCGCGTGGGGGAGCCCGGTATCGGATGCGGATACGGGATCAGCAGGCCCTCGGGGGTGACGTGGACGACGCCGACCGGATCGATCTCCAGGCGCTCGTCGACGGTGGAGGTCCAGGCGTGTCCCAGAAAGCGGCCGCTGGTGTTGCCGGACTCGGTGCGCCGGGTGAACACCAGGGGCAGGATTCCGGGGATCTCCACGTCCGTCTGGGGCAGGAACATCCGCCCCGAGGCGAGGTCGACGGGGTCGGTGCCGTCGGTGGTGCGGGTGTGGTCGGGGCGGTCGTGGGTGCCCTCGGGGGCCTCGTCGACCAGCCGGCGCACCCGCGCGGCGTCGGCGGCGTCGGCGGCGATGCGCACGCCCTTGACCGCGGCGCCGCCCCCGCCGGTGGCCACGGTCAGCGCGGCGTCGGGCAGCAGCCGACCGAACCCCTCGTAGGGGTCCTTCATGAAGTCGCCGACCATCTGCTTGCCGGTGCCGACCGGATCGTTGGCGGCCAGCACCAGGCCGGAGGCCAGGCTGTTGAGGTTCGTGGCGTACTCGGCCGGGTGGGTGAGGTTGTAGGGGTCCAGGAAGTTGACCGAGCGGACGAAGTTCACTAGCCCGGCGGTGCCCTTGATCAGGCCGCCGCCGACGTGGTCGCCCATGATCTGTGCTTCCTGCAGACCCTGCCCCGCCTGCTGCGCGTACGACGGCTTCTCGGGGGCTGTGTCCCGTGCCGCGCGCACCGCGGTGCGC
>NZ_LIRG01000143.1 GCF_001419695.1 Streptomyces prasinopilosus | reverse complement strand
CTCGCTGGGCCGGACGCCGGCGCCGATCAGCTCGCCGATCCGCCGCGCGGCACCCTCGGCCTCGGCGGGTTCGTCGGGATACTCGGTGAAGACGGGCTCGGGCCCCGGGCCGCGCTGGGAGACGAGTTCCAGGCGGTGGTCGGCGGCACGGCCGCGCGCCTGGGCGAGCAGCCCGTTGGCGAGGCGGACCACCTGGGGGGTCGAGCGGTAGTCGCGGACCAGTTTCACGACGGTGGCGCCCGGGTGCTTGATGCGGAAGTCGAGCAGGTGGTCGGGGGTCGCCCCGGTGAACGAGTAGATCGTCTGGCTGGCGTCGCCGACCACGCACAGGTTCTCCCGGTCGCCGAGCCAGAGCTCCAGCAGCCGCTGCTGGAGCGGGCTGACGTCCTGGTACTCGTCGACGACGAAGTGCTGGTACTGGGCGCGGACCTGTTCCGCGATGTCCTGGCGGTCCTGGAGCACGGCCACGGTGAGCAGCAGGACGTCCTCGAAGTCGATGACCCCCCGCTCCCGCTTGAGGTCCTCGTAGGCGGCGTAGAGCTGGGCGATCTCGGCGGGGTCACGGGGCGCCTCGCGCGCGGCCTTGGCGACGGCGGGCGGGTAGTCGGCGGGAACGGTCTGGGTGACCTTGGACCACTCGATCTCGGCGGTGACGTCCCGCAGCTCGCCCCGGTCGAGCCGGACGCGGCAGGCGGCGGCCGCGTCGGCGACGAGCTGGATCTTGCGGTCGACCAGTCGGGGCAGGGGGCCACCGACCGCTTTCGGCCAGAAGTACTGGAGCTGGCGGAGCGCCGCCGAGTGGAAGGTGCGGGCCTGGACCCCCGTGGCGCCGAGCTGGCGCAGCCGCCCGCGCATCTCCCCGGCGGCGCGGTGGGTGAAGGTGACGGCGAGCACGCTGGAGGGCTGGAGGATCCCGGCGCGCACCCCGTAGGCGATCCGGTGGGTGATCGCCCTGGTCTTGCCGGTACCGGCGCCCGCCAGCACGCACACCGGGCCGTGCAGGGCGGTGGCGACCTCGCGCTGTTCGGGGTCGAGCCCTTCGAGCACCGCGTCGGCCGAGTCCGGTACCCGCGGGAAGAGAGGGGAGTGCGTTGCTGCTGTCACACGGCCATGCTGCCAGGTCGCCGGAGACGGCCGAGCCGGTTGTCCACAGGTGTGCCCCCGCGGTCGTACCGATGCGACGGGCATCACGTCCTCGTGCGGCGGGCACCCCGTCCGGTGCGGGCGAGGGCCGTGTCACGCCGGGGGAGATCGCGTCACGGGGGCGGGGCGGGCCGTGGCCCCGGGAATGGTGGCGCTTTCAAGTACGTTCCTCCTTGACGAGGACATTCCCGAGTCGCCGAAGGAGCGCGAGAGACATGCCGGGCACCGTGACGATGTACAGCACCACGTGGTGCGGATACTGCCGCCGTCTGAAGGGTCAGATGGACCGCGAGGGCATCGCGTACACCGAGATCAACATCGAGCAGGACCCGGACTCCGCGGCCTTCGTGGAGAAGGCGAACGGGGGGAACCAGACCGTTCCGACCGTCCTCTTCGAGGACGGCTCGACGCTCACCAACCCGTCGTTGGCGCAGGTGAAGCAGAAGATCGGCGTCTGAGCGGACGGTTCACCCGGAGCGGGGCGGGCGTTCCCGGCCGAGGGCCCGGCCAGGGCCCGGTCGCGGAACGCCCGCCCCGCTCCGTCGCTGTACGGCAAACACCGCGCAGCGGGCGGCGGCGCGGGTCAGAAGGCGGTGCGGGTCGGGAGGGGCTTGCCGTACCAGCGCTCGATCAGGCGGGCCGCGATCGAGATGCCGTAGGGCGGGAGCATCTCGCCGGACTCGAACGCGGCGCCCAGCTGGTCCCGGGAGAACCAGCGGGCCTCGTGGATCTCGTCACCGTCGACGGTGATGTCGGTCGAGGTGGCGCGGGCGACGAAGCCCAGCATGAGGCTGGAGGGGAACGGCCAGGGCTGGCTGGCGACGTACTCGACCTCGCCGACGCTGATGCCGACCTCCTCGTGGACCTCGCGGCGCACCGACTGCTCGATGGACTCCCCCGGCTCGACGAAGCCGGCGAGCGTCGAGAAGCGGCCCTCGGGCCAGTGGACCTGGCGGCCGAGCAGGATGCGGTCCCGGTCGTCGATCACGGACATGATCACCGCGGGGTCGGTGCGCGGGTAGTGCTCGGCGCCGCAGGCCGGGCAGCGGCGGATGTGGCCGGCCGCGGCGATGACGGTGCGCTCGCCGCAGCGGGAGCAGAAGCGGTGGAGCCGCTGCCAGTTCTCCAGGGCGACCGCGTGCACCATCAGGCCCGCGTCGCGGGGGGACAGGAACAGGCCCGCCTCGCGCAGGCCGGCCGGGCGGGCGGAGTCGTCCATGCGGCCCGGCAGGGCGTCCTTCTGCAGGGCGAAGTAGCTGACGCCGTCCTCGTCGGTGCCCAGGAAGTAGCGGTGTGCTTCGGTGAGCGGCGCCTCGAAGGAGGGCGTCATGACGAGTTCGGTGCGGCCGTCGGCCGTCTCGTCGATGAGGACCTGGCCGCCGGAGACCACGAAGCAGCGCGTCGAGGGGTGGCTCCAGGCCGCCGCGAGCCATGCTTCGTCGAGCCGGTGGTGGGCGGCGCGGTTGATGCCGCTCGGGGCGGTGAGCGAGACGGGGCGGTCGGCGGTGTGGTCGGTCCAGGTGGTCACGGGTGCTTCCAACTCCCCCGGTGAAACGGATGGGATCGGCGGTCGGTTCGGCGGGTCGTACGGGCGGGGGACGACCGGACCCGGTGGCGCGCGCGGCGGCGGGGTGCTTCCAGTGTGCCCCGCGCGGGCGGCCCGGGCCGGACGGCCCGGGAGCGTTCAGGGCACGTGCCGCCAGTGCTCGGCGAGGTCGTTCCAGAGGTGTGCGGAGGCTTCGGCGCCCTTGAGGAGCAGGTCCAGTTCGACCTTCTCGTCGGGGGCGTGCCAGCCGTCGGACGGGACGGAGATGCCGAGGAAGAGCACGGGGGCGCCGAGCACGCCCTGGAGGTCGGCGGCCGGTCCGGAGCCGCCCTCGCGCGTGAAGCGGACGGGTGTGCCGAAGGCGCGGCCCATGGCGCGGGCCACGGACTCGAGGGCGGGGTGGTCCAGGGGGGTGAGGCACGGGCGGGTGGCGGGGCTGAAGGCGATCTCGCACCGGATGCCGTCGGGGATCTGTCCGGCCACCCAGTCGCGGACGGCCTTCTCGATGCGGCCGGGATCCTGTCCCGCGACCAGCCGGAAGGACAGTTTGACCATGGCGGAGGACGGGATGATCGTCTTGCTGCCGGGGCCCTGGTAGCCGCCGCCGAGGTCAACGGCATCGGCGG
>NZ_LIRG01000142.1 GCF_001419695.1 Streptomyces prasinopilosus | reverse complement strand
GACCCCGCCGCGCGCGGCGGTCTACACGCCCTGAGCACACGGACCCGGACAGGACCGCCGGGCGCGGCGGGGTCGGCATGCCGTCGCCGAGGAAGAAGCCGGTGTGCGGCGGCTGGTTGTAGGCGGTGTTCTGCCAGGCCAGCGCGGTGCGGTACAGGGTGTCGTGGAGCAGCGTGGTGATCTTGACGTTCGTGTCGTGCGGGGTGGAGTAGACGCGCAGCGCGGTGTTGTCGGTGGTGCGCCAGACGACCTCCTCGCGCCAGTCGCCGAGGATGTCGCCGGACAGCACGGGGGTGGCCTTGGTGCCGTTGTTGGAGGCGACGCCGGAGCCGGTCAGCAGGCGGGTGTCGGAGGAGGTGCCGTACTTGTCGATGCGGGTCCCGTCGAGGAGTTCGCGCACCGGGTCACCGTCCCACCAGGCCAGGAAGTTGGCGGAGGAGGGCTTGCGGCCCTTGGTGGCGCCGCCCTCGTCGCGGATGCCGCCGTCGGACGAGGACCACATCTCGGGGCCGGAGTTGCCCGCCCAGATGTCACCGGCGACACCGCGCCCGTTGTCGCAGCAGGCGGAGAGCTTCCAGCGGACCGAGCCGTTGGCGGGGTCGATGTACAGGGCCGCGGGCTGGGAGGCCGACTCGGAGACCTTGTAGTACTCCAGGCCGGCGGTCGACGCGTCGAGGTCGCCGAGGTGCTGGGCGTCGCCGTGGCCGGTCTTCGCGGTCCACAGGCCGTTGCCGTTGTCGTCGACGGCCATCGAGCCGTAGACGATCTCGTCCTTGCCGTCCCTGTCGACGTCGCCGACGGACAGGCTGTGGGAGCCCTGGCCGTCGTAGCCCTTGCCGCTGTTGGTGGAGGAGCTGGTGTCGAAGGTCCAGCGGCGGGTGAAGGCGCCGCCCCGCCAGTCCCAGGCGGCGACCACGGAACGGGTGTAGTAGCCGCGGGCCGTGATCAGGGAGGGCCGGGCGCCATCGAGGTAGGCGGTGCCGGCGAGGAAGCGGTCGACGCGGTTGCCGTAGGAGTCGCCCCAGGAGGAGACGGTGCCGCGGGCGGGCACGTGGTCGACGGTGCCCATCGCCCTGCCGGTCCGCCCGTCGAACATGGTCAGGTACTCGGGGCCGGACAGGACGTAGCCGCTGGAGTTGCGGTGGTCGGCGGAGGAGCTGCCGATGACGGCGCCGGTGCCGTCCCGGGTGCCGTCGGCGGTCTTCATGGCGACCTCGGCCCTGCCGTCGCCGTCGTAGTCGTAGACCTGGAACTGGGTGTAGTGGGCGCCGGAGCGGATGTTGCGGCCGAGGTCGATGCGCCACAGCCGGGTTCCGTCGAGCCGGACGCCGTCGACGATCGTGTTGCCGGTGTAGCCGGACTGGGAGTTGTCCTTGGCGTTGGTGGGCTGCCACTTGAGGACGAACTCGAGGGCGCCGTCGCCGTCGAGGTCGCCGACGGAGGCGTCGTTGGCCTCGTAGGTGTAGGAGACGCCGTCCGGGGTGGTGCCGCCGGCCGGCGGGGAGAT
>NZ_LIRG01000141.1 GCF_001419695.1 Streptomyces prasinopilosus | reverse complement strand
GCCTGATTCTACCCTTCCACCCAGGCCCGGCCCCGTGCAACGGCACGCTCCGTCACCGGCGGCGTCCGGGGGCGGACCGTGCCGTTGCGCGGAGCCGAACCTGGGTGGAAGGGTGGAATCAGGCACCGGCTCGGGGGACGCCCGGGGCCCCGGAGGTCCGGGGGTACGGGAGATGCCGGTGCCCCGTGCAGGCGCGGCCCGCGACGGGCCACGGCGGGAACGGCCCCGTCCCCACCCCCTGGAGGTCCCCGTGAACAGAGCCGGCGGTTGGGGAGACGACGTCTACCAGCCCGACGGGTCCGAGATCCAGGACGACGCCGGACTGCTCGACGCCGAGGACACCCTGGAGAACGACGGCGTCGACGACCCCCTCGACCGGGGCTGGTCCCCTCCCGAGCGGCCGTGGGCCGTGGAGCACCGCGGTGTGACGGCGTCGGAGCGCAGGGCGGGCGAGACCCTGGACCAGCGGCTCGCCGAGGAACTGCCCGATCTCGCCGCCACCGACGGCGACGATCTCGGTGACAGCGAGGACACCGACGGCGAGCTCCTGGACAACGAGGTCGGTGCCGTGCGCTCCGGCCGGCTCGTGGCGCCCGACGAAGGGGCGCACGAGGACGAGGAACCCGCCCTGGTCGCCACGGACGTCGGCATCGACGGGGCGGCGGCCTCGGCCGAGGAGGCCGCCGTGCACGTCGTCGACGAGGACACCCTGCCCGGCTGACCCCGCCGCTCCCCCGGCCGCCGCGCCGTCACGTCCGCCCGGACGGCACCGGCCTCCGGAGTCCTCCCCGGACCGTTCCGCCCGTCCGGGGGATCCGGTCCGCGCGGCTCGGCCGCCCCGTGTGCCGCACTCATCGTCCACCCCGTACGAGGAGCGTTCATGCAGCAGGACAAGCACCCCGACTACCACCCCGTCGTCTTCCGCGACCGGGCCGCCGGATACGCCTTCCTGACCCGGTCCACCGCGACCAGCGAGCAGACGATCGAGTGGGACGACGGTGAGACCTACCCGGTCGTGGAGGTGGAGATCTCCTCGGAGAGCCACCCCTTCTACACCGGCAGGGCGCGGACCGTGGACACGGAGGGACGCGTCGCCCGTTTCCAGCGCCGCTACGGCGGCGAAGGCCCCGGCTGAGCCGAGGACCGCGGCCGCCGGGCGTCCGCCGGCACGGCCGTCCACCGGCGGCGGCCACCGCTCGCCCGGGGCTCAGATCACGTTGAGCGCCGCCGCGCAGCCCACTCCGCCGAGCACCATGAACACGGGCATCAGTACCTTGAGCTCCACCCAGCTGCCCGCCCGGAACCGCATCGCCTTGGGCGGGCCCAGCGGGTACCAGCGCTTGCGTCCCACCGGTATGGGCCACAGGATCGGGCAGCCCGAGACGGTCAGGGCGTCGCCGATGTCGTGCACCAGCGCGCCCAGGACGATCGGCAGCCCCAGCCACAGGTACTCCTGGCCCGGTGACGTGAACAGCCAGGCGGCGCCGTGACCCGGCTGGTCCAGGATGTCCGCCAGGATCCACGAGCTGGTCGCGGCGAGCAGCCACACCAGCACGTCGCTGCCGGCCCCTCGCGTGGCCCGCCACAGCAGTCCCTCGATGGCCAGCACCATGTGGACGAAGAGGATGGCCAGCACCGCCCACCGGCCGCCCGTGATCGCCAGGACGGAAGCGCCCCCGCCGATCAGGACCGCCCACAGCCAGGTGTGGGTGAGGGTGCGGTGACCGCCGGACCGGCGCGGGTCGCCCGGTTTCCTGGTGGCCTTGTACACGGCGTACGACAGCTTGTCGACGATCTCGCACAGTCTCTTGGAGACGGGGCCGAAGGACCTCGATATCGTCGCCGCCTTGTGGTCCAGGTCCGGGGCGAGGGCGGCACCGGCGCAGATCAGGGCGCCGACCAGGAGCACCGGCCAGGGCATCGGTTCCCCGGCGGCGGTCGTCGCCGCTCCCACACCGAGCCACGCCGCGGCACCCGACAGTGAGTGTGCTGGTCCCATCATCCCCGTTACCCGCCCATTCCGGTTGTGCCGCTGTCCAGTTGACCAGGTGCGTCGACGCCCCTCCGGCGACACAGCGTAGCCTTCGCGATCTTCATACCCGAATCCGATTCCCGCGCGGGGCCCGGTGGCAGGCAAGATGGGGGCGTGACCCTCATCGATCAGCTGCCGCCGACCGCCGACCCCGACGCCCTCTACGAAGCCTTCGAGTCGTGGGCGGGGGAACGCGGTCTCACGCTCTATCCCCACCAGGAGGAGGCGCTGATCGAGGTGGTCTCCGGGGCGAACGTGATCGTCTCGACCCCGACCGGTTCGGGCAAGAGCATGATCGCGGCCGCCGCCCACTTCGCCGCGCTGGCCCGGGACGAGGTCACCTTCTACACGGCCCCGATCAAGGCACTGGTGTCGGAGAAGTTCTTCGAGCTGTGCAAGATCTTCGGCACCGAGAACGTCGGCATGCTGACCGGCGACGCGTCCGTGAACGCCGACGCCCCGGTCATCTGCTGCACCGCCGAGGTGCTGGCGTCGATCGCGCTGCGTGACGGCAGGAACGCCGACGTCGGCCAGGTCGTCATGGACGAGTTCCACTTCTACGCGGAGCAGGACCGCGGCTGGGCGTGGCAGATTCCGCTGCTGGAACTGCCGCAGGCGCAGTTCGTGCTGATGTCGGCGACGCTCGGCGACGTCTCCTTCTTCGAGAAGGATCTCGCCCGCCGCACCGGCCGCCCCACGTCGGTGGTCCGCTCGGCGACCCGGCCGGTCCCGCTGTCCTACGAGTACCGCTACACGCCGCTCACCGAGACGCTCACGGACCTGTTGGCGGCCCGGCAGGCTCCGGTCTACATCGTGCACTTCACGCAGGCCCAGGCGGTGGAGCGGGCCCAGGCGCTGATGAGCATCAACATGTGCACGCGCGAGGAGAAGGACAGGATCGCCGACCTGATCGGCAACTTCCGCTTCACCACCAAGTTCGGCCGCAACCTCTCCCGTTACGTCCGGCACGGCATCGGGGTGCACCACGCCGGCATGCTGCCCAAGTACCGGCGGCTGGTGGAGAAGCTCGCGCAGGCCGGCCTGCTGAAGGTCATCTGCGGTACGGACACGCTGGGTGTGGGGGTCAACGTCCCGATCCGCACGGTGCTGTTCACCGCGCTGACCAAGTACGACGGGAACCGGGTGCGCACGCTGCGGGCGCGCGAGTTCCACCAGATCGCGGGCCGGGCCGGGCGGGCCGGCTTCGACACCGAGGGGTTCGTCGTCGCGCAGGCCCCCGAGCACGTCGTCGAGAACGAGAAGGCGCTGGCGAAGGCGGGCGACGACCCGAAGAAGCGCCGCAAGGTCGTCCGCAAGAAGGCGCCGGAAGGGTTCGTCGCCTGGTCGGAGCAGACCTTCGAGAAGCTCATCGGTTCGGAGCCCGAGCCGCTGACCTCCCGTTTCCGGGTGACGCACACGATGCTGCTGTCGGTGATCGCCCGGCCGGGCAACGCCTTCGCGGCGATGCGCCACCTCCTCGAGGACAACCACGAGCCGCGCAGGCAGCAGCTGCGGCACATCCGGCGGGCGATCGCGATCTACCGGTCCCTGCTGGACGGCGGCATCGTCGAGAAGCTGGACACGCCGGATGCCGAGGGGCGGATCGTACGGCTCACCGTGGACCTGCAGCAGGACTTCGCGCTGAACCAGCCGCTGTCCACCTTCGCGCTGGCCGCGTTCGAGCTGCTGGATCCCGAGTCGCCGTCCTACGCGCTCGACATGGTGTCCGTGGTGGAGTCCACGCTGGACGACCCGCGCCAGATCCTCGCCGCGCAGCAGAACAAGGCGCGCGGGGAGGCGGTCGCCCTGATGAAGGCGGACGGCGTCGAGTACGAGGAGCGCATGGAGCGCCTCCAGGACATCACGTACCCGAAGCCGCTGGAGGAACTGCTCTTCCACGCCTACGACACCTACCGCAAGAGCCACCCGTGGGTCGGTGACCACCCGCTGTCGCCGAAGTCCGTGGTGCGGGACATGTACGAACGGGCGATGTCCTTCACGGAACTGGTCTCCCACTACGAACTGGCCCGGACCGAGGGCATCGTGCTGCGGTACCTGGCCAGCGCCTTCAAAGCCCTGGACCACACCGTCCCGGACGACCTGAAGTCCGAGGACCTCCAGGATCTGATCGCCTGGCTGGGCGAGATGGTGCGCCAGGTCGACTCGAGCCTGCTGGACGAGTGGGAGCAGCTGGCCAACCCCGCGGAGATGACCGCCGAGGAGGCCCAGGAGAAGGCCGACCAGGTCAAGCCGGTCACCGCCAACGCGCGCGCCTTCCGCGTCCTGGTCCGCAACGCCCTGTTCCGCCGGGTCGAACTGGCCGCTCTGGACCAGGTGGACGCGCTGGGCGAACTGGACGCCGACGCCGGCTGGGACGCCGACGCCTGGGGGGAGGCGATGGACAAGTACTGGGACGAGTACGAGGAGCTCGGCACCGGTCCCGACGCCCGCGGCCCCAAGCTGCTGCTGATCGAGGAGGAGCCGGACGACGGGCTGTGGCGGGTCCGGCAGATCTTCGACGACCCGAACGGCGACCACGACTGGGGCATCAGCGCCCAGGTCGACCTCACCGCCTCCGACGCGGAGGGCCGTGCGGTCGTCCGGGTCACCGATGTCGGACAGCTGTGACGGCGGGAGACCAGCACCCATGACGAACCCGACCGAGAGCCTCGTCTCCCTGCTCGACCTGGAGCAGATCGAGGTCGACATCTTCCGTGGCCGCAGTCCGCAGGAGTCGCTGCAGCGGGTCTTCGGCGGCCAGGTGGCCGGCCAGGCGCTGGTCGCCGCGGGCCGCACCACGGAGGGCGACCGTCCCGTGCACTCGCTGCACGCGTACTTCCTGCGCCCGGGACGGCCCGGGGTGCCGATCGTGTACCAGGTCGAACGGGTACGGGACGGCCGGTCGTTCACGACCCGCCGGGTCACCGCCGTGCAGCAGGGCCGCACGATCTTCACCCTCACCGCCTCCTTCCACAAACCCGAACGGGGGAGCTTCGAGCACCAGCTGCCGCCGGCCCGCGAGGTCCCGGATCCGGAGTCGCTGCCGACCGTCGTGGAGGAGATCCGCGGGCATCTGGGCGAGCTGCCGGAGCAGTTGGAGCGGATGGCCCGCCGTCAGCCCTTCGACATCCGCTACGCGGACCGGCTGCGCTGGGACCCGGACGAGGTCGAGGACGCCGAACCGCGCAGCGCCGTGTGGATGCGCGCGGTGGGCCCGCTCGGCGACGATCCGCTGGTGCACACGTGCGCCCTGACCTACGCCAGCGACATGACCCTGCTGGACGCCGTCCGGCTCCCGGTGGAACCGCTGTGGGGCCCGCGCGGCTTCGACATGGCGTCGCTGGACCACGCGATGTGGTTCCACCGCCCGTTCCGCGCGGACGAGTGGTTCCTGTACGACCAGGAGTCGCCGATCGCCGTGGGCGGGCGGGGTCTGGCGCGAGGGCGGATCTACGACCGTGAGGGGCGGATGCTGGTGTCCGTCGTCCAGGAGGGCCTGTTCCGGGCCCTGTAGGTCACCGGGCGGTTCACCCGGGCCGGCCGGACCGGCGGGCGGCAGCCGGCCGGGCGGCCCCTCCTCGGGCTGCCGGACCCCGGGCTGCCGGGCCCCGGTTCCCGCCGCGCCACCGGGTGAGCAGCGCGCGGAACGCCCCGCGCGGGCGCGCCTGCTTCCGGTGGAGCCGGCCGGCCGGCTCCA
>NZ_LIRG01000140.1 GCF_001419695.1 Streptomyces prasinopilosus | reverse complement strand
CGTCGGTCACCCCGGCCGGCCGCACCTGGCGCAACGACGCGGGCGCCCTCGTCGCCACCACCGGCACCGCCGACCGGGTCTCGGTCACCGACCCCGGCCTGGTCGTCGATCCGCTGAACCCGGACCACTCCCTGATGAACCAGGAGAGCCAGTCCACCGACTCCGCCGGCCGGGGTGACCGACGGGCCGGGGGCGGCGGATCCGCCGAGGGCGGGTCCGGCCACGGCGCCGGGGACGGCTCCGGCCGGCAGGGTGCGTCGTCTCATCTCGGGGCTCCTCGGGTGGGTCCGTGGTCAGGCGAGGTGGAAGACTTCGGTGAGCGGTTTCATCGCCTCGTCCGGACGGGCGCCGTCGGAGGTCTCGAAGAGGGGGGTCATCTCCGCCTGCCAGCGGGCGTTGACGTCGGTGGCCTCCATGGCGGAGCGGGCGGCCTCGAAGTCCGGGGTCTCTAGGTAGCCGACGAGGAGGCCGTCGTCGCGCAGGAAGAGGGAGTAGTTGTGCCAGCCGGTGGCCGAGAGCGCCGCGCACATCTCGGGCCACACGGCGGCGTGGCGTTCGCGGTACTCGGCGATCCGGTCCCGGCGGACCTTGAGCAGGAAACAGACGCGCTGCATGAAGTACCGCTCCTCGGGTGCGGGGTGATCGCGGATCAGAAGTCGAAGTCGTCGATGTTCTTCACGTCGAAGACGGTGGGCTTGCCGAGGTTGATCACGCCGTCCTCGCCGATGGTGTACTCGCCCATCGCGCCGGCCTCGAAGGTCTCGCCCTCCTTGCCGGTGATCTGGCCGGAGGCCAGGGCGACGGCGGTGCGGGCGGCGAGTTCGCCGAGCTTGGCCGGGTCCCACAGCTCGAACGCCTCGACGGTGCCGTTCTTGACGTACTTGCGCATGTCGTTGGGTGTGCCGAGACCGGTCAGCTTGACCTTGCCCTTGTACTTGGAGCCGGACAGGTACTGGGCGGCGGCCTTGATGCCGACGGTGGTCGGGGAGATGATCCCCTTGAGGTCCGGGTACTCCTGGAGCAGGCCCTGGGTCTGCTGGAAGGACTGCTGGGCGTCGTCGTTGCCGTAGGCGACCTTGACCAGCTCGATGTCCTTGTACTTGGGGTCCTTCAGCTCGTCCTTCATGAACTCGATCCAGGCGTTCTGGTTCGTCGCGGTCTGCGCGGCGGACAGGATCGCGATCTCGCCCCGGTAGCCGATCTGTTCGGCGAGCAGCTGGACCTCGGTGCGGCCGAGGTCCTCGCCGCTGGCCTGCGAGACGAAGGCGTTGCGGCAGTCGGCGGTGGTGTCGGAGTCGTAGGTGACGACCTTGATGCCGTTCTTCATGGCCTGCTTGAGGGCGGTGCACAGCGCGCCGGGGTCCTGCGCGGAGACGGCCATGGCGTCGACCTGCTGCTGGGTGAGCGTGTTGACGTAGGAGACCTGGCCGGCGGTGTCGGTGGCGCTGGAGGGGCCGACCTCCTTGTAGGTGGAACCCAGTTCCTCGACGGCCTTCTCGCCGCCCTTGTCGGCGGTGGTGAAGTAGGGGTTGTTGACCTGCTTGGGCAGGAAGCCGACGGTCAGGCCCTTCTTGACGGGCGCGTTCGGGTCGGCCTTGCCGGCCGTGGCGGCCCGGCCGCCGCCCTCGTTCTTGACGTCGTCCTTGGTGGTGCCGCCACAGGCGGTGGCGGCCAGGGCGAGGGAGGTGACGGCGGCGAGGGCCGCACAGGCCCGGCGGAGGGAGGACGTGCGCATGGTGGATTCCTTACGGGCGAGAAGGACGGGTGACGCGGACGGGCGAGGAGGATTCACGGGACCGGGTCGGATGCCTCGGGCACCGGTGGCGGTGCGGCGGGCACCGGTGGCGGTGCGGCCCGGCGTGCGGCGGAGACCTGCCGTGCGACGCGCGGGCCGAGCACGGAGACGACGAGCAGGACGCCGGTGACGACGATCTGCGACTGGGCGGAGACGTTGACGAGGCTCATGACGTTCTGCAGCGCGCCGAGCAGGAAGACGCCCGCGATCGCGCCGCCGAGGGTGCCCTTGCCGCCGTCGAAGTCGATGCCGCCGAGCAGCACGGCGGCGACGACGGAGAGTTCGAGGCCGGTGGCGTTGTCGTAGCGGGCGCTGGCGTAGTGCAGGGCCCAGAACACTCCGGTGAGGGAGGCCGTCAGGCCGGTCAGTGTGAACAGGATCAGCTTCTGCCGCCTGACGCGGATGCCGGCGAAGCGGGCGGCCTCCTCGCCGGCCCCGACGGCGAACAGCGACCGCCCGAAGGGGGTGGCGTGCAGGGCGACGACGGCGATCGCGAGCAGGACCAGGAACGGCAGGAGCGCGTACGGGACGAAGGTGTCGCCGATGCGTCCGGCGGCGAAGTCCAGGTACCGCGCGGGGAAGTCGGTCACCGCGTCGGCGCCGAGCACGATCTGTGCGATGCCCCGGTAGGCGGCGAGGGTGCCGATGGTGACGGCGAGGGAGGGCAGTCCCAGCCGGGTGACGAGCAGGCCGTTGACCAGGCCGCAGACCACGCCGATGAGCAGGCAGACGGGGATGATCGTCTCGATGGTCATGCCCTGGTTCCACAGGGCGCCCATGACCGCGCCGGACAGGCCGGCGGTGGAGGCGACGGAGAGGTCGATCTCGCCGGAGACCACGAGCATCGTCATGGGCAGGGCGATCAGCGCGATCGGCAGGGTGTTGCCGATCAGGAAGGACAGGTTGAGCGCGTTGCCGAAGCCGTCGACGGTGGTGAAGGACAGCAGCAGGACGACGACGAGCAGGGCGCCCACGACCGTGTCCCACCGCACGGAGGGGGACCGGCGGACGGCGCGCGCGAGAGCGGGGTCAGCCATGGCGGGCGTTCCTCTTCTTCAGGGCGGCGGCCACGCGCAGGGCGACGATCCGGTCGACCGCGATGGCGAGGATGAGCAGGGTGCCGTTGATGGCGAGCACCCACACGGAGCTGACGCCGAGGGCGGGCAGGACGCTGTTGACGGAGGTCAGCAGCAGCGCGCCGAGGGCGGCGCCGTGGACGCTGCCGGAGCCGCCGGTGAAGACCACGCCGCCGACCACGACGGCGCTGACGACGGTGAGTTCGTAGCCGGTGCCGGTGCCGGAGTCGACGTTGCCGAACCGGGCCAGGTACAGGGCGCCCGCGAGGCCCGCCAGGGCGCCGCAGAAGGTGTAGGCGGCGAGGATCCGCTTGCGTACGGGGATGCCGGCGAGCCGGGCGGCCTCGGGGTTGGAGCCGAGTGCGTACAGCTCGCGTCCGCTGCCGAAGTGCTTCATGTAGTACGCCGTGGCCACGAGGACCGCGATCGCGATCAGGGCCAGGTGGGGCACGGCGGAGATGCCGCCGGAGCCGAAGTCGACGAATCCGGCGGGGAGGTCGGCGGCGGTGATCTGGCGGGAGCCGACCCAGATGGAGTCGATGCCGCGGATGATGTAGAGGGTGCCGAGGGTGACGACGAGCGCGGGCACCTGGCCGAGGCTGACGAGCAGTCCGTTGAGGAGTCCGAAGCCGGTGCCGAGCAGCACCGCCAGCGCGACGGCGACGACCGGGTTCCCGCCGCCCTGGAGGTGGATCCCGGCGGCGAAGGCGCAGATGCCGAGCGTGGAGCCGACGGACAGGTCGACGTTGCGGGTGATGACGACCAGGGCCTGGCCGGTGGCGACCAGGACCAGGATGGTCGCGTTCAGCAGCAGGTCCTTGATGCCCTGCTCGGACAGGAACTCGCTGTTGCCGGCCTGGGTGACGGCGATCATGACCAGGAAGACCAGCAGGATGGCGAGTTCGCGCACCTTGAACACGCGGTCGACCAGGCGGGTGCCGCTGGACTTCGCCACCTCGGCGACGGGGGTGGGGTCGGGGCTGACGACCGTCATGCGGCCCTCCCCGTGGCTGCGGCCATCACGGTTTCCTCGGTGGCTTCGGTGCGGGGGATCTCGGCGGTGATCCGGCCCTCGTGCATCACCAGCACGCGGTCGGCCATGCCGAGGATCTCGGGCAGGTCGGAGGAGATCATCAGCACGGCGACACCGTCGGCGGCGAGCCGGGAGAGCAGCCGGTGCACCTCGGCCTTGGTGCCGACGTCGATGCCGCGGGTCGGCTCGTCCACGATCAGCACCTTGGGGTTGGTGGCGAGCCACTTGGCGAGGACGACCTTCTGCTGGTTGCCGCCCGAGAGCGTGCTGACGGTGTCGGCGATCCGGGCGTACTTGACGTGCAGCTTGGCCGCCCAGTCCAGGGAGCGGCTGCGTTCGGCGCCCCGGTCCATCAGGCCGGCGCGGACGGTCGTGCGCAGTCCGGTCAGGCCGATGTTGCGCTCGATGGACATGTTCATCACCAGCCCTTGGGCGCGGCGGTCCTCGGGGACCAGGGCGAGGCCGGCGGCCATGGCGGTGGAGGGGGCGCCGTTGGTGAGCGCGCGTCCGTCGACCTCGACCTCGCCGGCGTCCCGGCGGTCGATGCCGAACACGGCGCGGGCCACCTCGGTGCGCCCGGCGCCCACGAGCCCGGCGAGGCCGACGATCTCCCCGCGGCGCACGTCGAAGGAGACGTCGGTGAAGACGCCCTCGCGGGTCAGCCGGCGCACGCTCAGGGCCACCTCGCCGGGGCGCACCTCCTGCTTGGGGTAGAGCTCCTCGAGGTCGCGGCCGACCATGCGGCGCACCAGGTCGTCCTCGGTCATGCCGTCCAGCGGTTCACTGGCGATCCGGGCGCCGTCGCGCAGGGTGGTGACCCGGCCGCAGATCTCGAAGATCTCCTCCAGGCGGTGGGAGATGAACAGGACCGCCGCGCCCTGTTCGCGCAGGGTGCGCACGACGCCGAAGAGGCGGGCGACCTCGCTGCCGGTGAGGGCGGCGGTCGGCTCGTCCATGATCAGGACGCGGGCGTCGAAGGAGAGCGCCTTGGCGATCTCGACGATCTGCTGGTCGGCGATGGACAGGCCGCGGGCCGGGCGGTCGGGGTCGAGTCCGACGCCGAGCCGCCGCATCAGGGCGGCGGTCGCGGCGCGGGTGGCCTTGTGGTCGATCCGGCCGAGAGCGCGCCTGGGCTGCCGGCCCATGGAGATGTTCTCGGCGATCGACAGGTCGGGGAAGAGCGTGGGTTCCTGGTAGATCACGGCGATACCGGAGTCGCGGGCGTCGCCGGGTCCGTGGAAGAGGACGGGCGCGCCGTCGAGCAGCACCTGGCCGGCGTCCGGACGGTGCACTCCGGCGAGCGTCTTGATGAGGGTCGACTTGCCGGCTCCGTTCTCGCCGGCGAGGGCGTGCACCTCGCCGGGGAACAGGTCCAGGGAGACGTCCCGCAGGGCGCGGACCGCGCCGAAGGACTTGGAGACGCCCCTCAGTGCGAGAACGGGGGCGGCCGGACCCGTGTCGGACGGGTGGGTCATGGGGGCTCCTCGACGACGTCCGGCGGGGCGGCCCTCGCGGCGTCGTGAAAGGTTTCAACTGGGTTGCCGGGACGTTAGGCGTGCGGCGCATGTCACGTCAATGGGTCCCGGTCGAAAAAGTTTCGACCGCTTCGGATCACGCCCTGGTCACGGAGGGCGGTCTTGACCGGAGGGGTTGACACCCCTCCGGAGGCGCCATAGCTTCCCGTCCTGAATCGTTTCACTGCACGGGTCGACAGGACCCGATGTCACAGGAGCCCTGACGTGACCGAACTCGCCGCGGCGAAGGCCGCTCTCAAGACACAGGCCGTCGAGACGCCGTCGTGGGCGTACGCCAATTCGGGGACCCGTTTCAAGGTGTTCGCGCAGCAGGGTGTGCCCCGCACCCCGCAGGAGAAGCTGGACGACGCGGCCAAGGTGCACGAGTTCACGGGAGTGGCGCCCTCGGTGGCGCTGCACATCCCGTGGGACAGGACCGACGACTACACCGCGCTGGCCGAGCACGCCGAGGACCGCGGTGTGCGGCTCGGCACGATCAACTCCAACACCTTCCAGGACGACGCCTACCGGCTCGGCAGTGTCTGCCATCCGGACGCGGCGGTCCGCCGCAAGGCCGTGGACCATCTCCTGGAGTGCGTCGACATCATGGACGCGACCGGCTCCGCGGACCTGAAGCTGTGGTTCGCCGACGGTACGAACTACCCCGGTCAGGACGACATCCGCGCCCGGCAGGACCGGCTCGCCGAAGCCCTCGCGGAGGTGTACGGGCGGCTCGGCGAGGGGCAGCGGATGCTGCTGGAGTACAAGCTGTTCGAGCCGGCGTTCTACACGACGGACGTCCCGGACTGGGGCACCGCGTACGCGCACTGCCTGAAGCTCGGGCCGCGCGCCCGGGTCGTCGTGGACACGGGCCACCACGCGCCGGGCACCAACATCGAGTTCATCGTCGCGACGCTGCTGCGCGAGGAACGGCTCGGCGGGTTCGACTTCAACTCGCGCTTCTACGCCGACGACGACCTGATGGCGGGTTCCGCCGATCCGTTCCAGCTGTTCCGGATCATGCACGAGGTGGTGCGCGGGGGCGGTTTCACATCCGGGACCGCGTTCATGCTCGACCAGTGCCACAACATCGAGGCGAAGATCCCGGCGATCATCCGGTCGGTGATGAACGTGCAGGAGGCCACCGCGAAGGCGCTGCTCGTCGACGCGGACGCGCTGGCCGCCGC
>NZ_LIRG01000014.1 GCF_001419695.1 Streptomyces prasinopilosus | reverse complement strand
CGCAGTCCCACCACTCGTCGGCCTTGGGGCTGTGGACGACGATCGTCTCGTTGCGGGGGGTCGGCATCGGGCCCGCAGGGGCGTCACCGGTCCCGGCCGCAGCCGTGCCTGCCTCTGCTGCTGCTTGTTCCTCGCCCCGACGGGCCTGCCGGTCGGCTTCCTCCTGGGCCTCGCGGCGCTCCCGCTTCTGGTCGGCCTTCCGGTCGTCCTTGCGCATCGCGCAGTTCCGGCAGTCGTCGCCCAGGACGAAGTCGTGCCGGTCCTCGCACGTCAGGTTCCTGCACTCGTCGGTGTCCTCGAGCATCTGAAGCAGCGGCCCGAACGGCGGACGCTTCTTGCCGTTCACCTCCGGGGTCAACTCCCCGGCGTAGAACTTCGACGCCCAGTAGCCGTTCCAGCGCGGCAGCACCCGGTAGTCCACCAGCTGCTGCGGCGTGCGCTCCCGGGGCAGGCCAGCAGCAAGGGCGTCGACCATGGCCTGGCAGACGTTCTGCGGGACCACGTTGCCGAGGGCCTCGAGGAGGTGCGGCGGCAGCAGCGGAAGGATCGCGTCCCTCGCCTGCCGCTGTTCGTCGGTGAGGACCCGGCTCTTGGATGCGGTGGCGCGGGGGGCTTCCTGGGATGAGGGCGAGGGGCTGTCTTTGCCGGACGCGGCGCAGCCGCTTTCGCTCGCGCGCTCACTACTACCGGTAGATGGCCTACGGCGTTCACCCGGGCTACGCCCGTCAGGGCCATCGTCCGCACCAAGAGAAGGAACCAGTGGGTGTTCGGGTTCCTGCACGTCGCCCCGGGGATGCGGGTCAGAATTCTGACCCAACGGGTCAGAATTCTGACCCGCCCCCTCCGGGCCCTCATCCTCCTGGTCAGCCGGGTCAGAATTCTGACCCGCCCCCAGATCGGGCTTTCCGGCCTGCAACCACTTGAGCTTGGCCTCAACGTTCCGCCACCCGGCATAGCCCTCCTTGGGCATGTCGTTGATGCGGATGCGAAGCGGCTTACCTGCGGCGCCGGGACGGGATGACGTCTTGATCGGGCCGCCCTCGGGCGTGGAGATCAGCCCGACGTCGGACAGCGCCTTGAGGATGCCGCGGACACGGCCTTGACTGCTGGGCTTGCCGTTCGGCCCGGGGATCAGCTCACACAGGATGGCGAGCGTCAGGTTCCTGACGGGCTTCTTGAACTTCTCGTAGACCAGAGCGCGCAGCACCAGGTACCCGCGCGCGTCCGGGTCTCGGAGGTCATCGCAGACGCCGATCCAGTCGGAGATGCGAGAGGTGTACCAGCCGTCGTTCTCGGGCCCGTACAGCTCGATCAGGACGGAGTCGTCCGAGTGGTTAGGGACGGGCTGCGTGGTCACTGGTGCCCCCCGTGGCAGGGCTGCCCGCCGAAGAGGAGCGCGGCGTCGTGCAGCTGGTACATGACGGAGACGCGGCCGCGGCGGTCCGAGCGCCAGGTCGCGGTGACGATGCCGGCCGTCTCGAGTTCCGCGAGGGCGGCGTCCAGGCCGTCGCTGTCGGTGCCGAGCATCGCGGCGAGCCGGTGCCGGTTCGGCACCAGGCGGGCGGCGATGCGCTCCGGGCCGCGGGCGTACGACGCCAGGATGGCGTACAGCACGCGGGCGAGCGGGGTGTGATTCGGGTCGCACATCACCGACGGTGCGACCATGCCGAACGCCAGGGCGTTCCGGGTATCTGCGGCCTTCTGGGCCATGCCGACTACTTCCTTAGAAGTAAGCGAAGTACTGAGACCCGGTTTATCCCCGACCCGACTACCCGCCCTTCCCGGTGGCAGGTAGTCTCGCCTGTGGGGACCTTCCCGGAACCCAGACTTCATTCATAGGTGAATGACACGCGCTGGCGGAACTTCCCGTCCGGCCAGCGCAAACGCATCGGAGCCCGGCGTACCCCGCGCCGGGCTTCAGCGCGTTCTAGGCCTTCTCGGCCCGACCGTCCCCGCCCTCAAGCCAGGCGAGGAACTGCGCACGGTTCACATGGATCGTCCGTTCGACGAACGTCCACCGGACCGGGATGGACCCGCGGTGAAGGCGGTTCCTGACTGCCCGCTGCGTGCAGCCCATGCGGGCCGCCACCTCGGACGTCTTCATCCAGTCCGGCGTAGAGATGGGCGTTGCTGTCCGCTCCATCGGTGCCTCCGAGTAGGTCAAGTGGTCCGCCCCGCGCGGTGCGGGGCGAACGTGTTTCACACGCTCCCACAGATTTCACGAGACGTTCCCTCCGCTTCCCTTTCTAGGGCCTGGCCTGCGGTTACTGGGATAGCGGAAGGTTGTTGTAGACGAACTCGATGCGGTCGGCCGGCGCCGTGACGCGCAGCAGCTCAAGCGGCTTTCCGTCCGCACCACGCGTGACCCGTTCGACGGTCAGCAGGGGAACGCCCGTGCCGGTGTGGAGCAGCTCTGCCTCTTCCGTCGTCGGCATGCGCCCGCGGATCGTCTCGTCCAGCTCGGACGGAGCCATGCCTGACGCGGCGAGGGCACCGTAGATTCCACCCTCGATCTTCCGTGCGGTGGTCAACCCAGCCTGAAGGGCGACCGGGCGCGGGTACCAGGCCTGCTGAACTTGCAGAACGTCGTCACCAACGCAGGCATGGCGCTGCCGGTAGACGACATCCGATCCCGGCGGCACGCCCAAGAGAGCAGCGTCCGCCTGCCCGATCGGGCGTGTGTCCACGGTGACTGTCTTCATCCGCCCGTCCAGGCCCTGGTCGGCGCAGGCCGACTCCCACGGACCAGCCGTGCCACCGGGAGCCATGACGCCGCCGTACCTGCTGAACGGAATGCGGATTCGCTGGTTGTCTCGTACCCGGGCAGGGCGGCCGCGACCGGTGCTTACCAAGCCCTCGTCTGCCAGTACGCGGATTGCTGCCCTGATCGTCTGCTTCGACAGACTGAACTGGTCTTGCAGCCTCTCGATGGTCGGCAGCTCATCGCCGGGTCGGTACTCGTCCTGTTCGAGTTCGATGCGGCGGCGGAGCTCGTCTGCCACGTCTCGGTAGGTGGCCATCGGGTTCCCCTCCTCTCCTCTGCGACCTCAACCATAACGCAGAAGGATAGCCCTTTGACAAGTTGGCTATCCTTCTTTATGGTTCTTGTTGTCGGGCAACGACGGCGGTCCAGATACGCCGAAAGGCCAGGTGGTTGCACACCTGGCCTCTCGGGGGCCTCCGGAGAAGCCCGGCGAACCGCTACCAGCAAGAGGAGAGCGATCCGCATGCAGAACCCTAGCGGCACCCCGAAGCCCAACGTCCCCCAGCCCTACGGCACGCCGGACGCGAGCATCGTCGTCTTCGCCGGCGACCGCAGCAACCGCCACGCCGCCCGCCTGAACCGCGTCCCCGACGGCACCAGCGTCATCGCCGCCGGCACGGTCGAGAACGTCCGCATGTACGGCACGCCCGACGAGCCCCGCGCCGTGTTCACCCTGATCGCCGGTGACGGCGCCGCCACCTACGCGGCCGTCGGCACCGCCACCTACGACGAGATCTTCGGCTACCTGGTCGCCGGTGACGAGGTCACCCTCCACGGCCACGCCGTCCGCGCCTTCGAGGACGACTCGCGCACCGCGTACATCCGCGTGACGCAGGTCGAGCCCCTCTTCGCCTGACCCCGGGTCGGCCCGGCAGCCACCCACGCACCCCCCACGCTGCCGGGCCCCAGCGCACTCGCGCACCACCACCGCACGCGCACCGCCCGGGGGACAGCCATGCCCGCAACGCCCGAGCAGTGGATCACTGCTCTCTCCCAGACCTACTGGACCACCGCCGGGTCGACCGGCCGGCGGGTGGACCCGCTGACCGCGACCCGCACCGCGACACGAACGGAGGCACCGGCGACCGTGAACACCAAGGTTCTCGACAAGCGCACCGAGGGACTGGACGTCATCGCCCGCGCCGAGCGTCTGGCCCGCGAGGGCACGCCCCTCGCCCGCCGGGAGGCGGCCGCCATCCGGGACGCCTTCGTCATGGAGACCGAGGACCTGACCGGCTCCACCGAAACGGTCCGCACCCGCGCCTGCCCGGCCTGCGGCTGCTTCACCCTGGTCCCGCTCAAGGGCAAGGCCCAGTGCGTGAACCGTCACTGCGCGCCCCGCCCGGGGCTGCGCCGCCGCTGGACCTACCGCGACCTCGGCTACACCACGGCCGGTACCCCGTCCGGCGTGCGCCGCTCCGAGGGCTACCCCGCGGACCTTCGCTCCCTCGCCTTCCTCACCGAGTTCTTCGCCCAGTCCGGGCACAAGGTGCCGCTGGCGACGCTCGCCCGCTGGGCGCGGCTGCACAACCTGCCCGCGCACAAGGTCGACGGCCAGAAGGCACACCTCTACTCCCTGAGCGACGCCGCCACCGTGCACGCCGTGCAGCTCGCCGCCCGCGAGGGCCAGCTGTGCGGGGACGGCGCCCGGCCCGCCTGCACCGGCCTGGCCGACCTGTTCTACAACGCGGACGACACGGCCGGCGCGATGGATCAGGGCCTGGCCCG
The DNA here is from genome assembly GCF_001419695.1 of Streptomyces prasinopilosus. GTDB lineage: Bacteria > Actinomycetota > Actinomycetes > Streptomycetales > Streptomycetaceae > Streptomyces > Streptomyces prasinopilosus. Next base: position 33,805 of record NZ_LIRG01000014.1, on the reverse strand, counting down.
CCGCCGGATCGCCGTCGCCAAGGAACTGTGCGGCGAGTGCCCGTTCCTGGAGCCGTGCCGGGACTTCGCGCTGAAGCCGAACGGCAAGCAGCAGCACGGCGTGGCCGGAGCCCTCACCTCCAAGGAGCGGCGCGCGCTGAAGGGGGAGGCCCGATGACCACCTTCCGGGACGTGCTGATCCGCCGCCAGATGCGGAACCTGCGCCAGGCGCTGGCCTCCCTGCACGGTGTGACCCGCCACGACGACGACTTCCCCGCGGTGCGAATCACGTTCACCGACCCCGAGACCGGCGAGGCCCTGGACTCCCTGTCCCTGCGGCTCCTCGCCTTCACCGAACTGGTCGACGCCGCCCGCGCCCGCTCCACGGACCTCGTCCGTGAGCAGCTCCGCCACCAGACCGCCCAGTCCCAGCCCCCCGCGGCCCCGGTGCTGCGGATGGTCCCCACCGACTCCTTCCCGACCACCACCACCGAATCGAGGACCTGATGACCACCGCCATCATCGCCGTTCTGGGCACCCTGGCCGGATCGCTCCTGACCGGAGCGCTTCAGCACTACAGCCAGCAGGCCGTTCGCCGGGCCGACACCGCGGCCACTCGCCGCAGTGAGGGCTTGGCCGCCGTGGCGGACCTGGCCGCCGCGCTGGCCGACCACCGCCGCGCAATGTGGGTCCGCGAGGACCTGCGCCTGCGCCGCCAGGACTGGACGGAAGCCAGGGCCGAAAGCCACCGCACCCGGTCAGCCGTCACCGTCCCGCTGCTGCGTGTGCAGCTCCTTATGCCCGAGGTAGCACCGGCCGCGCAGGCCGCCGCCCAGGCCACCTACGCCCTGCGCGGGGCCTGGGAGTCGGGCGAGACCGGACTCGCGGGCCGACGGGAGCGCGCCATCGCCAAGACCGACGAACTCGTCACGGCCGCCGGCTGCCACCTGACCGCCGACCGAACCGCCTGACGGCTGCCTCCCGGGCCCGAACCCCGTGTCGGGCCCGGTCGCAGGGAGCCGGACAGACCGGACCGCACCACCAACCCGAGAGGACCAGCCCATGACCGAGACCGAGACCTTCGAGACCATCCGCTACACCGCCGACGTTGTCGTCACCACGACCGACGGATACGTCCTGCTGATCGAGCGCGGCTGGGACCCGTTCAAGGGCCAGTGGGCCCTGCCCGGCGGTCACGTCGACCCCGGTGAGACGAGCCGCGCCGCTGCCGCCCGCGAGCTCGCGGAAGAGGCCGGTGTGTACGCGGCACCGGACGAGCTGACCCAGATCGGCACGTTCGACCGGCCCGACCGGGACCCGCGCGGCAGGTACGTCACCGTCGCCTACCACCTGACCGTCATCCCCGGAACGACCGTCGAGGCCGGCGATGACGCGACCAATGCCCAGTGGTGGCCCCTGAGCGACCTGCCGCCGCTCGCGTTCGACCACGCCGACATCCTCGCTCAGCTCGTCACCACCTGACCCTCAGCCCCGGCATCCCTGCCGTGAGGGCGCCGGATCGACTCCGGCCCGGGGCGCCACCCCTGACCCCACCGTCCCGACCACCGAAAGAGGTCGCCGTGAACCGCACCGCCCACTGGCTCCTGCTGATCGCCTTCCTGATCGCCGTCGGCCTGTTCCCGGCCGCGCTCGCCCCCGTCACCCTCGCCGTCGCCGGCGCGGCCGCCGTCCTCGCCACGGTCCCCGGCCCGGTCTGGGTCGCCGTCGGCGTCATCGCCTGGCTCAAGCACAAGCCCGCCACGACCACCGCCTGAACCCCCGGAAGGAACCGATCCCGATGAGCACCTGGACCGAGCAGCGGCGCCTGGACAAGGCCGCCGACCGTGAGCAGGACCGCGAGGACAAGCGCCTGGAGATCGAGGCCCGCCTCGAGGCCGAACGGCTCCGCGCGGAGGAGACCCGCAAGAACGCTGAGGCCGAGGCCAAGCTGAAGCGGCAGCGCGACGCGGAGAAGGCCAAGGCCAAGGCGCTGCGCAAGCAGCAGCAGGCCGCGGCGCGTAAGCGGGCCCTGGCCGCGGTCACCGCACACATGCCGATCGCCGGTATCCCCGTGGTCGCCGCGTCCATGGCCATGGCGTGGGGCGGCCAGTACGAAGCCGCTCACGCCGCAGGGTTCGGCGCGTACAGCATCGGCGTCCCCCTCATGCTCGAGGGCCTGACGCTCACCTTGGCCACGCTCACGTCGGCCGCGATGACCGCCAAGAAGCCGCACGCGAGCCTCATGACGTGGACGTGGGTGTCGGCGTTCGTCGCCGCCGCTCTGAACGGCTACGGGCACGTCATCGAAGGCGGATCGGACGCGGTTCTCAAGGCGATCGTGTTCGCGGTCGCCTCACTGGTCGGCGTGTTCCTGTGGTGGCGCGTCGCCACCACGCACACCGCGACCCGCACCCGGGCCCAGCGTGCCGAGGACCGCCGCCGGGCGAAGCACTCCCGGGCCCGGCGGAAGAGGTTCCCCGAGGTTGCCGAGCGCGCCGACGACATCCTGCGCGCGCACCCCTACGGCACGGTCACCGAAGAGGACGCCTGGCGCACCGCGTGGATGGACGAGCACGCGATGGACGTCTCCCGCACCGCCGCCGTGACCCGCAAGTTCCAGGCGGCCGAAGCCGTCGCCGAATCGCTGTCCGCGGTGGCCCTGCGTCGGCAGTTCCACGACGGGGTCGACGGCTGGCTGTCGGAGGTCCTCGACGAGGGCGACGGAGGGTCCGCCGGGGTCATCCCGAAGAAGCCCTCTGGGGGCCCTTCTGAGGGCGCTACAACCCTTGGGGGGATTGGGAAGCGCGCACTTTCCCGCAGGCCCCGCAGGGACGCCGTGGAGCCCCTCTCCGAGACCGATCTGGACGCCGCGCGGAAGCTCGCCGATGCGGTCCCCGCAGAACAGTTCTCCACCCCCGCCATCGCCAAGCTCCTCGGCCGCAGCAAGGTCTACGCGAAGCGCGTCCGGGACGCGGTGCAGAGCGAGCGCAGCAACGACTAGCAGGACGGCCCGCGGTGTCCTGCCCGACTCAACCAGGCAGGCCACCGCGGACCGCAGCCACACCGTACAGCCACTCTGAAGGAAGCGAGCACGCTCATGTCCGACGTCATCCGCGCCACCGACACCACCGCCCCGGTCGTCGACCTCACCAAGCCGCCGCTGCACCTCGTGCCGGACCTCCCCGAGGACCTCGCCGGCGACCTGCCCCTGATCCCCGCCTGGACCCGTACCGGCGAGGGCCGGAAGTCCGCCGCCCGCCGCGCCGCCCGCCGCACCAAGCGGGCCGGCCGCCGCTGGGTCTCCCGGCAGCGCACCCCGCAGGGCCACGCCGCCCAGATCAGCCGCGGAACCCGCCGCGTCCACGAATGGGTCGTCGGCTTCCACGGCGTCAACGTCCAGGCCGCCGCCCACCAGGCGCACACCGCCACCCGCGAGGCCCGCGAGGCCGCCCGCCGCGCCCGGTACACGATGATGCCCGGCCAGCGGGACAAGGCCCGCCAGGCCGCCGACCGCGCGCAGACCGCCGCCATGGCCGCCGTCCAGCTCCACGAACAGGCCCGCCGCAAGGTGCGCAACGGCCGTCTCCTGCGCGGAGCGGGCGCCTACGGCACGCCGCTGCTGGTCGACACCGCCGCCCTGGTGGAGTTCGGCGGCCTCGGGCTGGCCGCCGGCGTCTTCACCACCCTGTCCGTCGCCGCGTGGATCGGCCGCAAGCCCCTCACCGACACGGCCTGGGACCCCGACCGGCGCAGCCTCGCCGACGGCGACCCGCTCACCGAGACGATGCTGAACCGCGCCTTCACCGAGGCGAAGGTCATCGGGGAGGGCAAGGAACTGCGGCTGCTCACCCCCGTGGTCAGCGACGGCGTGGACGCCTGGACGGTGATGCTGGAACTGCCGGACGCCACCGTCGACAAGGCCCGCTCCCGTGAGGTGGAGCTCGCCGCCGCGCTCGGTATCGACCGCGCCCAGCTCGACATCCGGCAGGTCGGCGGGGAGGCCCGCATGACTCTGTGGGCGTCCATGCGCGACCCGTTCGACCGCACGGTGCGGTCCCCGCTGCTGGACCGCCGCGAGCCGCTCAACACCTGGAAGGACGGCATCCCGCTCGCCTTCGACAAGCGCGGCCAGATCGTCGCCGTCACCATCTCGGACTACTCCCTGCTGTTCGGCGGGGCCACCCGCTCCGGCAAGGGCATGGGCGTCGCCAACATCCTGGCCGGCGCGCTGCTGGACCCGCGGGTGCGGATCCGGCTGTTCGACGGAAAAGGCACCGGCGAGTACGTGCCGCACGCCCCCGTCCTGCACACGTTCGTCCGCCGCAACCCCGCCCGGCTGCTGGACTTCCTGCGGGTCGAGGTCGAGGAGATGAACCGGCGCACCGAGATCCTGGTGGACCTGGGTCTGTCCAAGCTGTCCGAGGACCTGATCGAGAAGGTCGGCGGGATCGAGCTGGTCGTGGTCGACGAACTGGCGACGTACACCGCCCCGGACGGCCCGTCCAAGGAGTACGCGGAGGAGATCGTCGAGTATCTGGCGCAGCTCGCCGCGGTGGGCGCGGCGGTCGGCATCGTCGTGGTCCTCGCCACGCAGTACCCCGAGGTGGCCATCGTGCCCTCGCGGCTGCGCGGCAACTGTGCCGGGCGGATGGCGATGCGCACGGAGAGCGCCGACGCCTCCAACACCATCCTCGGCAAGGGCAAGGCGGGCGACGGCTTCGACTCCAGCAAGATCGCCAACGCGAAGACGACCCGCGGCCGCGGATGGCTGACCACCCCCGACACCGGCATGATCGCCGTCCGCTCCCTGTTCATCGACGAATCCACCGGCGAGATCCGCACGCCCATCGCCATCGGGCAGGAACTGCGCCGGACCGCCGGCACCCTCCCCGGGCACTGCGCCGACCCGGTGGAAGACGCGCTGCTGCGGCTCACCGGGGCGTCCTCGGTGGCCGGCGGGGCGAAGGGCAACGGCGGCATCGTCCGCGGCACGGTCCTGGACCACCTCGCCACCGCGGCGGCCGGAACCGGGCGCGGCTGTCTGACGGTGGCCGAGGCGGCGCCGCTGCTGGCCGGTATCGACGCCGACCGGTACGCCCGTCGGGACGGTGAGACGGACAGTGCCTGGATCGCCCGGGTGGGCAAGGCGGTCAAAGCGCAGGCGGCCGGGACAGGGGCGGAGCTGGAGACCGCCCGCGTGGCCGGCCCGGACAACACCCGCCCCTCCGGCTGGACTCTGGCGGCGCTTCAGGAGGCCGCCGAAGCTGCCCGGAATGCCCGCACTTGATCCCTGCCGTGACCCTGTACGGCCCTGCAAAAGCGCAGGTCAGGGCTGTACAGGGTCGGGGGGGCGACCCTGTACAGCCCTGACCGTTCAACCCCCTCCGCAAGCAGGGCTGTACAGGGTCACCGCGTCACCCTCACCGCCTCTGACCTGCACCGATACAGGTGCGTGCAGGTCGCCGACAGGACACAAACCATCCCAAAGGGAGAGTCGTGGAAGACAAGGGTCGGTACGTCTACCTCATCGGGTCACCGGTGATCCGCCAAGTCAAGATCGGACTCTCTGACACCCCGGCGATGCGAGCCACCGCACTCCAGACCGGATCGCCCGTGCAACTCCTGGTGATCCTCGCGATCCCCGGCGGTCCCGTACTTGAGCGGAAGCTGCACGACTACTTCAGGGCGTACCGGACTCACGGCGAGTGGTTCGACTTCGGCGACGAGAATCCCGTGACCCTCGTCGTGTCCGCGGCAACGCTGATGGGCTACCCCGTCCACCCGAAACGCGTCGCACCCAAAGACCGCCCCCGAGCGATCGACATCCCCGACGAGAGCCCCGACGCCGCCAGGTTCCGGTTCGTGGACCACCTCGCCCGGGCCGCTCAGAAGGCAGACCACCACCGAGGCTTCGTCAGCAAGTTGGAGCTGTACGCCCACTTGGCAGCCGTCGACCCCGCCTATGCGCAGGGGGACGACGAGCCGGAGCAGCCGTACCTGCTGAGGGCCGGGCTGCTGCTCGCCGCCGCGCTGAAGGCGGACGGAATCGCGCTGCGCCAGGTGCGCCGGCAGACGGCCGGTGGCGGCAGGGCGTGGGGCTACCTGGCCCAAGACCTGATCGCAGCCGCAGCTGATCGCCGCAAGAGCAAGCCGAAGCGCGCTCAGTAACCCAATCCAACCGACCCTGAAAGGCACTTCGATGAACACCGCCGACGACCAGGCCCGCCAGCTCATCGACGCCGTCAACGACGCGATGAAGGCACCCACCGCGTACCGCGACGACACCCCCGTCCCCGCCGTCGGTGATGCCCCGCCCGTCGCCCAGCCCGAGACGCGCCGGGTGCCCACCTGGGCCACCGGAATCGCCGTCGCCTCCATCGGCATCGGTGCCGGCGCCGTCGGCATCGGCTGCGCGGTCTGGCTGGCCGCCAAGGGTCTTGCCGCGATCACGCTGACCGGAGTCCTCGCCGCCCTGTCCCCGTTCGTCGGCCTCGCTGTCCTCGCCCTCGCCATCGGCGCGGCCATCGCCAGGGCAGGCCGCGCCAGCACCACGAACGTCTACAAGGGGTCCGTGTCCGTCACCAACAAGACGGAGATCAGCAGCACCGCGCGCGGTCTGTTCGCCCGCAACCGCAACCAGGTCCGGGGCGTGCGGTGAACACCACCGCAGATCTGAAGCTGCTGGGCGTCGCCGAAGTCGACGGCGCCCCGCTCGCCTGCGCCGGATGCGGCAACACCTTCTCCCTCGAGGTCCACAAGCGCGCCCCGTTCGAGACGTCCCCGGCCTGGGTGTGCTGCCTGTCCTGCGGGCACGGCGGCGAGCACCCCGCCGTCACCACGGGCCTGGTCGACGCCGTCCTCACCGGGTGGGCGCAGCAGCGCCGGCAGGTGGACACCCGGGACACGTTCACCGCCCAGTGGCGCGGCACGGTGCTGTCCGGCGAGCTGGTGCCCACCCTGGACGTCTACCAGGCGGTCGTCGCCGTCAAGGCTGTGCACGAGGGGGCGTCCCCGCACGTCAAGCGCTGGTGGCGGGGGAAGAAGCGGGCGGCGAAGGCGCCGTTCCGGGCGGCGAAGAAGCGGGCGGGCGCAGCGGTCGGCGAGGCCGCGGGCACGGTGAAGTCGAAGGCCCTGACCGCGGCCTGGTCGGCGCAGACCGGCGGGGCCGGCGCCGCACCGGCCAAGCGGACGCGGTCCCGCTGCACGGTGAAGGGCTGCCGGTCCGGATGGATCACCATCCAGACCCGCGTGCACTCCGGCACCGGCAAGGCGCAGGAGACCCGGGTGCGGTGCGCGGTCTGCCGCCGGGCCGACGCCTGAGCCCAGAGACGACGAAAGGCCCCCGCCGGTCGGCGGGGGCTTCGCTGTTCTCACACTCCGGTTCGGTGCCGGTGGTCCTGCTGGGCCCGGATGAACAGCCGGGTGCGCTGCACCATCAGCGCGGCCACGGCCAGCAGCAGCACCGTGCGCATCCACCGGGCGATGACGACGAAACAGCCGTCCGGCCAGAGCGTCACCAGCACCGTGTACAGGCACAGCAGGCCCACGGTGACGGCGAAGCCCATCAGGTTGCGGCCCACCTCGGTGCGCCACCAGGTGGCCCGCCAGTGGTAGACCGCCGCGAATCCGGCACAGGCCGCAAAGGCCAGCATCGACGCGGTCGCGTTCACCCACTGGTCGATGCTCAGTCCGTCCATCACACCGCTCCTCTGCGTGCTGCGTAAGCGGCCTCGATCCGCTCCTGGAAATGGTTCTCCTCGCGTGCCACCCGCAGCCGGTGGACGATGGCCAGCACCATGGGCCGGCGTTCCTCTTCGATCTCGCGCTGTGCCTCTTGGGCCTCCGACAGGGCCTGCCGGGCCGCTTCTCGTGCCTCCCGGGCGTGCTCCTTGCGGCGCTTACGGGGAAGGGTGATCCACCGCATTCCTGGGGGCCACCTCCTCCCGTCCGTCCGCCGCCCGGGGCAGGGATGCCAGCACGTGGTCGGCGGTCCGGGCGACCTCCAGCAGCTCGTTGGTCAGGTCCCGCTCCGCCTGCCGGGCGGAGACTTCCGCGCTGTGGGCGGCCCGCCAGTAGTCCCGGTCCGCGCGGGCGTCCTCGATGTAGTTGCGTGGGACCAGACGGCCGGTCAGAACGAACAGCACCGCTACGCACAGCAGCGCGGCGGCTCCCCCCTGCACAGGGTTGATTCCGAATATCTCGCCCACGTCACCTCCCGGTGCTGGTTGGGTCCGGCCCGAGCGGGAGGGGCTACCCGGTGGCGAAGCTGGTACCGAATTTGACGGTGTTCGCGCCGATGCTGGATGTCGGGTAGAGGGTGGTCAACAGGCACTGGCCGTCCGGCATCAGCCGAACCGAACCCGCCGTCGTGCCCCCTACCTCGAACATCGTGTAGGTCTCGGCTGTGGGGCGGCAGTCGGGCGGCAGCGTCATGCACAGGGTGTCCGGAGCAAGGTTGCCTGTCGACGTAGCCGTGATCGTGGACCCGGAGTAGGTCAGCATCACCGCCCACTCCGTCATCCCGCCCGCCTTGCGGGCGCTGTAGGACGACACCGTGAAGCCGGTTGCGGCGGTCGGGTTGGTCGTGAGCGGGACGGGGGTGAAGTCGTTCAGCCGCGCGGCGGTGATGATCATGCCGGGTTGCCACTGGGTCACAGCCGGGCTTCCTTTCCTACAGGGCGACGACGGCCGGGGAGGCGAGCCCCACGGCCGTCCCGGCCGGATGCGGTTTCCTCACGCCGTTGACCGAGCGGGTCACGGTGAACCACTGCGGGTTGAGCAGCCGGAAGTTGTCGTAGCGGATGACGGGGCTGGTGTTGGTGTTGCTCGTGGCGATGAGCGAGCGGACCCCCATCTCGCCGGCCGCCGTCAGATCCCCGTCGACGGCAGCGACCTGCCAGCCGCCCGGGTCGGGGTCGGCCGCCCGCCAGGCGCGGGCCTGCAGGGTGGAGCCCTGGCCCTGGAAGCGGATCCGGTAGAACGTGCCGGCCGTGTGGGTGAGGGCCAGGGTGGCGGTCGCCAGCACGGTCTCCGTGCCGCCCACGCGCTTGCGCAGGGTCAGCACGAGTCCCTGGGCCGGGGTGGCTTCCAGCCTCGCCTGGTACAGGTTGTTGCCGTCCGTCGCGCGGGCCATCGGCCCGCCGGACTGGTGGCCGCCCGTGGACAGGGCGCTGGTGGCCATGTCGACCTGAAGATCGAAGTCCCGGCCCGGCTGGGGCATGAGGGTCCGGCGGGAGATGTTGACGGTGGTCATGGTGTGGGTGCCGACGCCGGAGCCGACCGCGTAGTCCGTGGCGGTGCCGCCCGTGAGCGTCCACGGCTGCCCCGTGTTCGCCGTGCCCCAGCCGCCCGCCGCGGTCCGCCCGAAGGTGTCCGTCACGGCGTCTGCGACGGCGGTCACGGTCATCACCTCGCCTCCCGCGCGGACGTCGAACGGGAACTCGGACGGGAACTCGGCCGAGGTGATCCAGGCGGGGCCGGCGGTGGCCTGCACGGTCAGGATGGTGGCGTCCGCGCCCACCGGGGTGACCAGCTGACTGCCGTCGGTGTCCGCCCGCGCCGACGCCGCGCCGACCGTGCCCACGCGCCACGGCCGGCCGGGTGAGCAGGTGAGGATGAGGTCCCACGTGGTCAGCGTCGCCTCGTGCCGGATGCCCTCCACGATCAGGTCGACGTCGCCGTGCCCGGCCCACTTGGGCAGGCCGGTGACGCGGACCAGGTCGCCCTCGGTCAGGGTGAGGGCGGCCGGGATCAGGGCGGGCGCCTTGTGGAGCATGATGCGGATCTGCGGGTAGCGGGGCCCGTCGTGGGTGCCCAGGTGCAGCCGCCAGTGGGCGATCGGCTCCGCCTGCGCGTCGTCGTGCAGCGACAGCGTCACCGAGTCGTCGTAGCGGCCGAGCCCGGCCGGGGGTTCGGCCACGGACAGGGGGCCGGTCTCGAGGACCGCGCGCCCCTCGCTCCCGCCGTCGCGTTTGACGGTGCGGTCGTTGCGGATCGCGGCGTCGTCGTCGACCGGCCGCAGCGGCGCGGCCAGGCCCGGCGCCCCGGCGTAGGACAGCAACAGCTTCGGCGTCTGGTTGTACAGGCTGGAACGCTCCCTAAACAGCAGCCCGGGGCGGCGGCGGTCCTCCAGGAGCATCCCGCCGTCGGCGTCGGCGGCGGCCTGCAGCAGGTTCAGGAGGGTGTCCACGGTCTGCGGCCCCACCCGCTGGGGGGTCTCCGGGCCCGGCAGCCGGGCCACCCGCAGGCCTTCCTCACCGGCCAGCCGGTACATCCGCTCCCAGGCGCTCTCGCCCGTCCAGGCGTCGATGGCGCCGAAGTAGGCCGGGCTGCTCTCGACGTCGAAGACTCCGATGTGGCCGATCGCCATGCCGTTGAGGGCCTGCGCGTAACCGCCGGGGGGCGAGGTGACGCCCGTGGGCCGGCCCGCGTTCCCGGCGAAGGTCTCGCTGTAGTTGAAGCTGTCACCCAGGAGGTCGGTCCACACGATGCGCCAGCGGACGTTGCCGCCCTCCTGGGTGACCTGGAAGCGCACCCGCACCCACTGCCCGTACAGGTAGCTGCCGGTGGCGATGTCCCTGGAGAAGAGGTCCTCGCCGTCCTGGTCGCGGCCGATGATGCGGGTGAGATCAGCGCGGAACTGGATGTACCACTGCCGCACGCTGCCCATGGACAGGATCCGCAGGAACGTGTTCAGGGACTCGTTCGGCTCGTCCAGCCGGTACACGAACTGCACACTCCACGCCGGCAGACTCACGAACGAGCGGTTGAAGACGAGGCCGGTCAGGTGGGACAGGTTGCCCGCGGTGCCCTTCAGGGTGGGCAGGGGTTCGGAGCTGGGCAGGCTGTCGGCCGCCGCCCAGTTCGCGTTGGTGAGCTGCAGGCGCGGCACCCGCTCGATCGGCGAGTACGCGTACCGCGCGTTGGCGCCCTCCTCCATCGGCCAGTACGCCAGCGGCCGGTAGGAGGGGATGCGGCGGCGCAGCGTCGACTGCAGGGCTTTGCGGCCCTGGCCCAGGCGGCGCAGGATGCCCGCGGCCTGGACGGGGACCCAGGCATCCGCGCCGTCCGGGGTCCATTCCTGGGGCCACTCGGAGATCTCCCCGACGAACAGGTCCGCGCGGTCGCGGACGGCCCCGGCAGCGGTGACGGTCCAGGGGCGGCCTGGCGCGTCGGTGAACGCCAGGGTGCCGGCGGGCAGGGTGGTGAAGTCGGGGTCGGCGACGATCGTGCCGTTGATGCCGGCTCGGACCTGGGCCCGGTAGCAGCGGCCCGTCACCGGCAGCCGGGTGCCGAACTCGTCGACCTGCCGGGGCGAGATGGTCAGCGGGGCGGCGACCGGGAAGATGGTCAGCGAGGGCAGGATGACGGGGTCGCTGATCTGCGTCCACGGTCCGTCGATGCCGGGCGCCCAGTACATGCGGAAGACACTGTTGCCCGACCCGTCGTTGACGTCGATGGTGACGCGGACGGCGGCCCGGCGGGGCAGCGGGGGCAGGACCCGGCCCGCGACGTGGCCGGTGGTCCCGTTGATGGTGGCGCCCACCCACAGCGAGCCGCCGTCCAGCCGCATGTGGTAGCTGCGGTCCCCGGGATCGCCCCACTTGCCGATCAGCATCTGGGCGCCGGGCGCGTACCAGTCGGCCTCGCCCTCCCACCTCAAATCCAGATCGCCGGTGATGTCGAGGGCGGCGTGGTCGGGGGTGGATGCGGTGCCCACCGTGACACCGTCCAGCTCGAGGAAGGACTGGGTGTCGGCCACGGACAGCCGGCAGCGGGTGTTGCGGCCGATCCGCCCGTACAGGTCCGACTCCGCGTTCCTCGGGGAGAAGCGGCCGTTGCGGTTGTTGATGGTGACGGACAGGCTGCCGGGGTCGGTGACGGTGGCCCCCTCGCGGCGGCCCGTCTCGATCTGGACCCGGTCACGGTTGTACGTCGGGACCGGGAGCCACTGCCCGTCCACGAGGATCTCCAGGAGGGAGTCCAGCGGGGTGTCGGGGAACGCCATCGGGTGTGTCTCCTTACGGGGTGCCGAAGAAGCCCTGGACGTCGCCACCGCGGGAGCCGGTCTGCACGATGCTGCGCACCAGCCGCTTCATGTCCTCGGGCCCGGCGAGCTCGATCCGGACCGGGATGGCCTGCGGGCCGTCCCCACCGGTGCGGCGCACCGCGCCGGCGACCGAGCGGAGCATGCCGTCCAGCTTGGACAGCGGCATGACCGCTTCCTGCTCCCGGCCCTCACCGATCATCGCGAAGGTGGGACCGGTGGTGACGCCGCCCTGGGCGAGCATGGGGATGTTCGGGGTGGACAGGGTGACCGATGGGATGTCGACGCCCATGATGGAGCCGCCGCCGATCGTGAAGGACAGGCTGTTCCAGCCGCTGATGATGCTGTTCACGGCGCTACGGAAGGAGCGCAGGATGCCGTCCCACATGCCCGACGCGGCACGCGAGATCCGGCCCGGCAGGCCGGACACGAAGGAGACGACCTGGCCGAACCAGCCGGCGACCCGGCCGGGGATGGCCGACAGCCAGCCGATCACACCGAGGATGGCTGAGACCGCGCTCTGGGTCTTGCTCTCCACCCAGCTCCACGCCTGGTTCCACTTGCTGGAGATCCAGGCGGTGAACTGCGAGATCAGGCCCGAGACCCAGCCGACACCCGCACCGACCGCGTCAGTGATCCAGTTCCAGGCGGACACGGTGGCCGCGACGATCTGGTCCCAGTAGACGACGATCAGCACGATGATGGCGATCAGGGCGATGATCGCGGCGATGATCCACGTGCCCGGGAACGCCCACAGGGCGGTGTTCCACGCCCACTGTGCGATCACCGCAATGCCGATCGCGGCGGCCATCAGCAGCAGCGCCACCGCCAGGATCTTCACCAGGGCGGGGTTCTCGCTCATGAACTTCGCCAGCGGCTGCAGGACCGGCAGCAGCATCTCCCCCAGGGTCGTGGCCATGGTCCGCCAGATCGCCGACAGGGACTGCGAGGCGGCGGCCGCCGCCGTCGCCTTGTCCGCGGCGCCGGCGGCCTGGTCCATGCCGGACGCGGCGGCCGCGGTCGCCGGGTTCATCGCCCACAGCGCGTCGGCACCCTCACCGGCCATGTCGCCGAACAGCTCGACGGCGAGCGCGGACTGTTCGGCCGGGTCCTTCACCCCGCGCAGCGCCTCCAGGGTCTTGCCCAGGGCCTGCTCGGCTTCGGGACCGCCCTTGCCGATGTCGTCCAGCATCTGCTTGGCGGGCAGGTTGAGTGCCTTGAAGGCCTCCGCCGCCCGGTCGGTCTCCTCGGAGGTGATGCGGGCGAACTCGTGGATGACGTCGGCGGCCTGGTCGATGTCCCGGCCGCCGGCCTGCACGTACTGCGACATCATTCCGAACGCCTGCTTGCCGTCGAGGCCCAGGCGCTGGAAGTGCTTGCCGTACTCCTGCACGACGGCGGGGATGTCCGCGACCATCTCCCGGGGCAGCGTCTGTGCCGCCCGGGTGAGGACGTCGAACGCCTCCTGGCCGTCGGCCGCCAGCCCGTTCTTGATCAGGTTCCCGGCTGCCCCGGCGGCGTCGGCGACGTCGACCTGCAGGGTCTCCGCGAGCACCATGGCGTGCTTGGACATCTGGTCGAGTTCGGCGTCCGAGACCTCCCCGAGCCCGCCCATCGCCTCGGCGACCGAGCCGATGGCCTGCCCGACCTCCTCCACGGACTGGCCGAAGCCGGCCGAGTACACGCGCCCGGCCGCGTCGCCCGCGCGGGCGGCCTCCTGCTCGGTGTACCCGAACTGCGTCTGCAGCTGGGCCTGGGTGGCCTGCATGTCCATCGCGGACTGCAGGCCCGCCATGAACAGACCGCCCACGGCCACGCCGGCGGCGGCGGTCTGGATGCCGCCCAGGCTGGATTCGACCTCGTTGGCCGCGCCGTCGGCGCCGGCGGTCAGGTCATCGGTGTTGATGCCGATCGCGACCAGCACTTCTTCAAGCGTCGCCATCTGCGGCACCCCCCTCGGTCGTTGAGTCGGTGCCGCCGATGCGACGGTTGTAGGCCTTCACCGCGGTGAGCATCTGCCGCCACTCCATCGGCCCCTTGGGGCCCTGGTCCCACTCGGGGATGAAGTCCTTCGGGGTGGCCTTCTTGCCCTTGCCGCGGGCCGCGTTGGCGACGGTGGCCGACAGGATGCCGTGCAGCAGGTCCAGGCGCTCGGGCCCGAGCGGGCCGGTGACCCGCTCATACGCCATCCACTCCGTCAGTTCCGCCGACGTCGTGCGCGCCAGCAGCTCGCGCACGGTGCAGCCCAGTTCGAGCGCTAGTCGGTGGTAGAAGCGTCGCTCGGGGTCGGCTCGGATTTTCCCGCCGCGTCCTCCACGTCCTCCTTGCGGAGCCCGGACAGCCGCTGGCAGACCGTGCCGAGCCGCTCGAGGACGGCGCCGTTCTTCGCCCCGAGGGCCTTCACCTCCTTGTCGGTGAACAGCCGCTCGAAGTCCTCGCCGACCAGGCACTTGGCGACCAGCTTGGCGAGCTGGTCGGCCATGTTCATCTTCTGCACCGAGCCGTTCGGCCCGAGGACCACCAGGGAGGACTGGTAGGCGTTGCGTTCGGTGCCGGACATGCCCAGCAGCCGGACGGTGCCGCCCCACTCGGGCACCGGCACGTCCTCCCACGCCCGGTCGTCGGCGGTGGTGATCTGGTCCTTGCTCAGCAGTGCCATGCGCCTACGCCCCCGTCGTGATGGTCGGCTTGCCGGAGACCTTCCACGTCAGCGACGCGGACGCCTTGTCGTCGTAGGGCGCCTCCGGCTCGAAGCCGGTGAGGATCGCCGGGAACTCCCACGTCGTGGCGTCCTCGTCGGGGAAGACGATCTGGTAGTTGCGGGGCGCGGCGTCCTCGAAGTCGCCCACCAGCAGGTCGTGCTTGTCGGGCTGGTAGTTGATGTCCGCGGACACCTCGCCCGGGTCCTTCAGGCTGCCGAGGAACTGCATCCAGCCGTTGGGGCTGTCGTGGCTGGTGACGTCGAGCGTCTCCCGCGAGATGTTGGGGGGGTTCAGCGACGTCACGTCGGCGATCTTCGTGAACACCTCGGGCTCTGCGCCGTCGCCGCGCTTGAGCTGGACGCCGAAGCCATCCATACCGGCCATGGGCCTACTCCTGTCTGTGCATGAGGAAGCCCCGGGCCGGTGAGGTCCGGGGCAAGGGGGGCGGGGTGGGGTCAGTGCTGCTCGGTGACCACGCGGTAGCGCTGCACCAGGTGCCGGATGTCGCCCGGCGGTTCCGGGTCGGTCAGCGTCTGGGAGAACTCGAAGCGGGTCACGATGTGGTTCAGGCCCGTGATGGTGAGCGGCTGGTGGTCCAGCAGCGCCGTGACCCGGGCGCCGATCCGCAGGACCTGCGCGTAGCCCTGATAGCGGGACCACGAGTGCAGGGTGATGACGGTCTCCCGGCCGAAGCCGCCGTGCCGGTTGTCCGGCGTCTCGAGCGCCTCGCCGATCACGACGAACGGGTAGGCGGCGTCCTCGGGGACGTAGTCGTAGACGCCCTTGATCAGGCCGGTCAGGGTGGCGTCGCCCTTGAGGCGGGCGTAGATGGCGGACTGGACCGGCAGCATCGGCGCGGGGGAGGTCACTGGGTGGCCTTCCGGATCTCGCGCTTCAGCCGCTCGGGCAGGCGCCGCTTCTCCTCTTCCAGGGACGGGCCCAGGGAGGGGTTCGCGGGCATCTTGCGGGTGCCGAACTCCTGCCAGATGGCGTACCGGTCGTCCCGGTCCCACCAGCCGATCTCGGCGCGCAGCTTGCTGTTCTCGTAGCGGGCCTTCACCGAGCCCTGCAGGTTGGCGCTGTCGACCTTCACGCGGCCCTTGGTGCCGTCGACGATGGCGCCGGCGGACTCCTTCAGGGCCCGGAAGCACGCGGCGCGCACCTCGGTGGGCAGCTGCTCCAGGCGGCGGCGCAGCTCGGGCAGCCCGTGGATGGTCACGGTGATGCCGCTGGACCGGCCGCCCCCGCGCGGGTGGCGGCGCCCGCCGCCGCTTCGTCGTCGTGCCATGGGCCCTCCCTCAAGTCAGCGGCCGGCCCTGCGCCGGTCCTTGCGCAGGGCGAACAGTTCGGCGGCCACGGCCAGCTGGGCCCACACCAGCCGCTCCTCGGTGGGCAGCTGGGGGTCCTCCGCCCGCTTCTTGCACTCGTGCGGCTCGCTCGCCACGAACGGCTTCTCCACGGTCAGCCTCCCTGCTGGGATTGGGTGAGCTGCACCAGCGCCTTGGAGTAGACGGGCGCCGACGGCTGCACCACGGACAGCACCCGGAACTTCTGTGCGTTGCCCAGGGCGTCGGTGCCGCGCAGCTCGTCACCGCGGCGCACGTCCGCCCGCGCGGACAGGTACACGTTGTGCGAGTGGTCCGAGCCGGACTGCTGGGCCATCAGTCGCTCGGTGGGCGACGGCTGGTCGACCTTGCCGCGGACCGTGCCCGCCTGCGTCAGGGTGGTTTCCTGGCCGCCCGCGCCGTCGTCCACGGTCGTCTCCCGCCACACCTCCAGGCGCCGGTTCAGGTGCCGGCCGATGCCCTTCACCGGGACACCAGCGTCGTGACGCTGGACCCGAACCGGGCGGCCAGCCGCTCCCGCCAGTGCTGCGTCAGCTCCATCTCGGTGACCCGGCCGTCGGACCCGTAGGTCACCGCCCAGTCCCCGAGCCGTTCGGAGGTGACCTCCTTGTCGGCGGCCAGGCCCTCGCCGCCGTCCTCCGCCCGGTACGCCTTCAGCGCGGCCGCGACCATCCGGCACACCAGGTCGACGATGTCGGCGGGCACCTCCACCAGGCCGTGCGTGTAGGTGACCTCGATCTCGGACGGCTCCCGGCCCGACCAGCCGGCGGCCCGCCACAGGCGCCCGGAGGACAGCCGCCAGCCGGTCTCGGTGCGGCCGTCCACGGTGACCGCGTCGACCGACACGACGGGCACCCCGGGCAGCGTCAGCCGCTGTCCGGGCACGCCCTCCAGGGTGACGGTGGACGTCGTGCGGGAGATGGCCGTTCCCGCCGCCTCCCGCACGGCCGTGGACGCGACGCCCAGATACACGTTGACGACGGCCGCCTCCGAGGGATCCACGGCCAGGCCGCGGGCCTCGAGGTCGTCCACCGTCGCGAGCGGTGCCAGTGCCACGGCGTCCTCCCTGCTACTTGGCCATGTCGATCAGGTCGGCCTTGGTGTAGTTCGCCGCGTCCTCGAGGGACATGTGCTGCGTGCGCGCCACGTAGGCGGCCCACTCGGACTTCGGCGCGGACTGTGCGGGCCGCTCCGGGTCGCCGTCCTCGGAGCCGGTGTCGGGGCCCGACACGATCTCCTGGCGCGGCTGCGGCGGCGGCCCGTCCTCGTCGCGCTCCGACTTCAGCTCGGTGCGCGGCTTGGGACTGTCCTCGCCCGGGGCGGGTTTGGACTTCTCCTCGGTCCGCGGCTCGGGCCCGGAGGCCTGCGCTGCGGCAGGCTCGTCCTGCGGCCAGGACCACTCGCCGGACTCCAGCCGCCGCTCGATCAGCTCCTTCGTGAACGGCTGGCCGACGGTGACCAGGAACAGGGCGCCCGCCGAACCGCGCAGCCGGATCTTGTCTCCCGGCTCCATGTCAGGCCCCCACGATGACGTCGGCCGCGGCCAGACCGGTCGGCCGCACGACCTTCGCGCCGTACAGGTGCAGGCCCTTGACGATGTCCGCGAAGCCCTTCTCCTTGCGGGTCGCCTCGGTCTTGTTGATCTGCTCCGCGTAGGTCACCGCGCCGTTGTATCCGGCGATGACGAGCTTGCCCGCGCCCGCGCCCGGACCGTCGGGGGCGTTGTTGGACTTGCGGATGGTGAAGCCGGCCGCCTCGCCGACCACACCGTTGGCGCGGGTCGCCGCCGCCTGCGCGTCGCCGGTGCTGACGAAGCGGGAGTCGCGCAGCAGCAGACCGTAGAACGCGGGCGGCACGACGACCCAGCGGCCCTCGGTCGGCACGTTGTCCTCGTCGAGGACCGTGCCCAGGTCCACCAGCAGGTCGTAGGCCTTCGCGGATCCGGTCGCCTTGGAGATGGTCTGTTCAGCGACCAGGTTCCCGGCGTGCACGCCCGCGGCCATCAGGCCGGCCACGTAGGCGTCGGCGACGTCCCGCAGCTTGTAGGCGGCCTTGCGGGCCTGCTCGGTGAGGACCTTGCCGCCGTTGAAGGCCTGCCGCTTCTCCACGTCGTCGACCTCGAACGCGAAGTACTTCGACTGGTCGATCAGCAGCGTGGAGTCGGTGTCGTCGACGTCCTCGATGGTGATGTCCGTGTGCGGGGTGTAGGTGCCGATCGTCGGCTCCGCCAGGGACGTGATGTGCACGGTGTCGCCGTAGTTGGCGATGTCGCCCTCGTACTCGCGGTTCACGACGCCCGGGGCGGCGTAGACGTGCGACTTCTCCAGGGTGACCAGGAGGTTGGCGTTCCAGACTTCCGGCTTGAAGGCGCTGATGGCCATGGGTTTCTCCTTGAGGGGTTACCGGTTGGAGCCGAGGTAGTCGTCGAGGCGGCCCTCGTTCTGGGCCTTGACGATCTCGGCGTGCTTGCCCGCCTGCGACAGACGCCTGACGTCCGCCTCGGTGAGCTGGGTGGGCCGGGCATTCCCCTTGCGGGCGCCGGAGTCTGCGGTCCCTTGGAACCGCGGCTTGGTGCTGCCGCCTTGCGCGGCCAGGTAGGGCTTGGACTTCAGCAGGTCGTCGATCGCGTCGGCGACCTCGTCGGCGTCGACGTTGCCGTCGTCGTCGACCTCGAAGGCGGTCAGGTCCAGGAAGCGGTGCGCGTCGCCCGGGTCGGCGAGGCGGCCCGCGGCGGCGGCCTTCACCTCCGCCTTCACCAGGCGCTCGTTGACGCGGGCCATGGCCGTCGCTTCGGCCTGCCGCACCAGGGCCTCGGGGTCGGGCTGGTCGCCGTCGGCCGGCTTGTCGCGTTCGGCCAGCCGGGCCTCGAGGTCGCGGCGCCGCTCGCGCTCCGCCTTCAGCTTGCCCTTCATGGTGTCCAGGGCCTTCTTGCCCGGGTCACCGAGCTGGTCGGCGCCCTCCGGGTCGGCGTCCGTGTCGTCCGGCTCGAGGCCTTCGACTTCCTCGGTCGGCTCCACCGGCTCGGCAGCCGGGTCGACGTCGAGCTCGGCGGCAGGCGTGGGCGTGGTCATGGTGGTCTCCCGTTGCGGGTGCGGGCCCGCGCGTTGCGCGCGGGCAGGGGTCAGGCGAGGTAGCCGTGGTTCCGCAGCAGCCGCACGGCGTGCTCACGGTCGTCGGCCAGGCGGTAGATCTCTTCGGGCATCAGCCGGGGCGTCTTCGACACGCGGTAGCGCTGCCCTTCGACCTTCTGGAAGTTGCGCAGCCGGGCCCCGGCGAAGCCTCGCTTGGTGACGCCCTCGGTGGTGATCTGCAGCTTCCGGCCGTAGACGGTCGCGGACTGCATGCCGCGGCGGGCGTTCACCAGCTGCCCGAGATCGGCGCCCTCAGCGAGAGCCCGCGCGCCGGCCTCGCCGAACGTCCTCCGCTTCTGCTCCTCGGACATCTGCGCCACCAGCCGCTTCGGCGAGGGCACTTCCGGGGTGTGGTCGCGGGTGACGGGCTCCATGCCGCACTTGCAGCGCGGATGCCGCAGGAACGCCTTGTCGGTCTGGTACTCGGCACCGGCGAGGATGATGCACCGCGAGCACGCACCGGCCTCCACCACGCGGATGTAGCCGGTCACGGACGGGCGTGCGGTCATGCCCACCGAGTCGGCGGCCCGGCCGGTGTCCGCTACGGCGGTCTGCACGATGGCGTCCAGCAGCGCCTGCCCGGAGACCAGCGCCTGCACCAGCGGCCGCCCCTGGGTGAGCATCCGCAGAGCCGTCCAGATCGGCGCCCGCAGCACATCGGCCAGCGGCCGGCCCGACCCGTCCACACCGGCGAACGCCTGCGGAATGAGCCGGTCAGCGGCCGGACGGTCTTCGTTCTCCGGGCCCAGCAGCCGCAGCAGCCACGGGTCGGTCATCTGCACGGCCGTCATCTGCGAGGCCATCACCAGGGCAAGGACGTCACCCAGCAGCCCGAGCCACGACGGGTACAGGTTGTCCTGGTCCAGCCGCCGCCACACGCGGCGCGTGGCCAGCGCGGTCGCCAGGGCCAGACGCCGGCGGGCCTCCATGTGCGCGACCGCCTGCGGGGAGGGGCTCACGCCGCCGGCTCCTCACCCTCGTCGGGCGCGTCGTCCAGGCCGGGCTCCTCGTTGCCGAGGGTGGGCGGTCCGCCGCCGATCTGCCGGGTGAGCTCGGTGACCGGGTCGGCCTCCAGCTCCTCCATCCGCATCGCCATGATGTCGGCCACCTCGGTCGGTGTGAGGCCGTAGCGCAGGGCCAGCCACTTGAACGGGAACCCGAGCTGCTTCAGCTTCAGCAGCGCGTCCGCCAGCTGCGCGTGCGAGCGGGACTCTGCGTCCTTCCACAGGACGCGCCCCGAGCGCATCGCCTGCGCCTTCCCCTTCTCGCCGCGGGCCAGGGCGATCAGGCGGGCCGTCTCGCGCAGGCCCTGCCCCGACCACGTCTGCTTCTCCTCCACCCGCTTCACCAGACCGGTCTCCGCGGCCAGCAGCGCGCCCTCGGCAAGGTTGGCCATCTTCCCGACCAGGTAGTGCTGCGGGGTGCGGGTCTGCGCGGCGAGGTGACCGACCGCGACCTCGATCAGGCCGGTGTACATCAGCAGGTTGGCGGCCTGCCACTCGCCGATGCGGGCGTCCTTGTCGTTGAACATCATCACGCGGTCGACGGCGAACTTCGCCAGGTCCACCGGCTGCTTGCCGACGACAATGCCCTCGCTGTTCATCTTCGGAATGGACGGCAGTTCGGCGCCCAGGATGACCCGCTGCGGGAACGACGCGTAGTCGGAGGCGGTGAACAGCTGCGCCCACAACAGGTTGATGGCGTTCTGCATGGCGATCACGCCGCCCACGTCGCTGATCGGGTCGGCCGCCAGCGACGGCTTGTTCGGCAGCTCCACCATCGGCACCACGCCCATGGGGTTGGGCTGCGGGTTCGGCTCGTGGCCTATCTCCCGCGGCTTCCACCGCTTCAGCGCCTCGTCGACGTCCGCCATCTGCGGCGACTTGTCGCCGTCCGAGATCAGGTGCGGCCTGGAGAACTTCCACACCTCGTCCGCCAGGTAGAGGGTGGCGAAGTCCTCGCCGCCGTCCTGCCACCGCTTCAGCGCCGCTCTGCGCAGCCGGCGCGAGCCGGGCTCGTAGGCGATGACGCACTGAGAGGGGTCCTCGAACGTGACCACCGGGATCTCCGGGTCGTCCGGGTCGCCCCACACCAGCACGAAGCTGCGGGCGTGGACGACCGAGCCGAGGAACCCCAGCTGCGAGTCGGCGTCCAGGCCGTTGACCTGCCACACCTTCCACAGTTCCTTGTCGGCGTCCGTCTCCTCCGAGGCCTGGAAGCCGGTCACGGTCATCCGCTCCACCGGGGAGTCGGCCACCACCTGCGTCCAGTTGTCGGAGAAGTCGCGGTAGCGGTCCCCGTGGAACTTCGCGAACTCGTCCGACGCGAACTTCAGCGGGTGGTCGCCGCGGTAGAACGCGTTGTGCACGGTGATGTCCCGGCCGCGCTGGATCAGCTCTGCTTCCAGCAGCTGCACCAGGTGGAGGGCCTGTTCCATCGTCGCCATCGGGCCCCCTCTCATGCGCCGTAGTAGTAGGACTCTCGTTTCTCAGCGAGGCCGGCCGCGATGACGTCGCCCAGCGCCTCGTGGGCGAGGATGCTGGGGATGGTGGCGTCGATCTTCTGGGCGGGGCTCGCCTTGCGGAGCACGTAACGGTCCATCGGGCGCGCGGCCGCGCGTGTGTTGGCGATGTGGTCCGCCGTGATGGGGCAGCCGTCGTGCGAGAACGTGCTGTCCTTCTTGACCACGTCGGTCTTCAGCCGCTCGCACGCCGCGTGCATCTGGACGATGCGCCGGGTGTGCCAGCGGATGACGCGTTCCTCGCCGTACAGGTCGACCCATTCGTCGATCTCGGTCTCCCAGTACGGGGGGTCCGCGTACAGCCGCACCACGTCGTAGCGGGCCATCAGCTGCCCCAGGGCCGCCCGCACCTCGGCACGCGGGACCTGGCCCCCGTAGTCGGCCGGGTTCCAGATGGTCGGCTCGTCGTTCTCCCCGTAGACCGGGGTGAACTGGTAGCCGTCCATCGTCTCCGCACGCAGCGCCGTCCAGTCGTCGACGTCGGAGCCGTCGAAGCCGAGCACGATCCGGGTGAACGGGCGGATCCTGCGCGGGTCGGCCTTGGCCGCCCACTTCGCCGGGTCCAGCCACGCCGCGCTGCCCGAGACGCACCGGTTGCCGAAGAACCGTTCGGCCTGGGCCGGGTCCTTCTCCATGATCTCGGCAGCCTCCGCCTCGATCGCGTCCAGGTCGACGTGCGAGGACCCGGCGTACACCACGGCGTGGATCTTCCGGCGGTCCCGCTTGTTGGCGTAGGACAGCGTCTTGGGTGCCTGCGGGTGGTAGCGGAAGATGTCCCGGGCCTTCGACTCGGACGTCGTCTGCGCCACCGAGTTCTCCGAGGGGTCCCAGCCGTTCGTCGTCTCCATCGACCGGCCGCCCATGCCGGCGGCGCCGCGTCGCTGGGTCTCCCCCGCCTTTCGCAGCTTGTTCGCCGCGGTGTACAGGCCGGACTCGTCCTGCATGGCGAAGATGATCGGGTTGCCCAGCCGGGACAGCGCCGACGACGTCACCGTCTCGATCTTCCCGTCCTCGCCGACCCGGGTGAACTCCTCGCCCACCCGCATCTGCTCACGGAGCGGACCGCGCTTCACCATCTGCTGAAGCGGCCGGTAGACGTTATCGACCTGCGACTCCGACGTGGCCATCAGCTGGATCAGCGGGGTCGGCCACGGCACGCCCATCGGCTCGCTCGGCTCGTACTGGTACCACCAGCCGCAGCCGCAGCCGTGATCCGAGCACCGGTACCGCTCGCCGCCGCGCGCCCAGCCGTCGAAGACAACCGGGCCGGCCGCCTCGGCAAGCACGATCGTCGCCGACCACGGGCCCTTACCGGTCTTCTGCGGGGCAACGACCTGCGACCGGCGATGCTGAAACGCCGTCGCCAGACGCCGCTCGCCATCGGCGCGGTACGGCTCCACCCCCGGCTTGATCCGGTAGTGGTTGACCGTGCACCACAGCTGCCACGGGTACAGCTCCATACGCTGGCCCGCGCGGAAGCCGTCCGGCACCGGGCAGTGTTCTTCGATCCAGTACGGGACGACCCAGAGCGTGGGGAAGTCGACGACGAACTCGGGCCCGGCGTCAGGACCCTTCGCCATTGGGCACGACCTTCATCCGGTCACGCGGACCGGGACGCCGCGGTGCCTCCGCAGCGACGGACGGGAGGTCCAGCACCACCGCGTCGACCACCGGGGCGATCCTCCACCGGTTCCGCAGCATCCCGGAGACGCTCAGCCCCAGGCTGTCCAGGTAGCCGCGCACCATCTTCTTGATGTCCGCGCGGGCGTCCGGCCGCTCCGCCTCCGCCAGCGTCCGGCAGAACAGCGCCACCTCGAGGGCCTGGCCCATCTCCGCCCACATCACCGCCTGCGGCTTCGCCCACAGGTCCGCCCAGACGGCTTCCTCCCGCGGCGTCGCCTCGGTCAGCGGCCACTCGGGCACCGGCCCGGCATAGCCGTCCGCCGGCAGCGTCTTCCACCCGCCGGCCTCGGCCGCCCGCATCTGCCTCAGAGAGTTCGGGTCCGGCGGCGGACCGGACGCGGCATGTCCGCCTCGCGGCATGGCAATCACTCCTCGGTGTACTGCGTTGCGCAGCACGAATCGGCGTCACCTTGCGTGACGGCTGGTGGACCCTTTGACCCGACGAACCCCCCGGAGCCCTCCCCCGCGCTGTCCACCCCCTGGCCGGCTGGGGGTCACCCCCCTGGGTGCCGTGACCGTGCGTCACGTTCCCCATGTCTCGGCTGCGGTCTTGCGCGAGTGATGACGCTTGCTCATGGCTTGCCAGTTGGACGGGTCGAAGCCTCGTGGTCCGAGGGGTCCAAGTCCGTCGATGTGGTCGACCTCGGTTGCAAGGTCGCGCTGTAGCTGAGGCTTGGCGCTGCACTCGGTGCACTCGCAGTAGGGATGCGTCTGCAGGTACTGGGCACTGGCCTTGCGCCATGCCCTGTCGTAGCCCCTCGTGTTGGGCTGGGGGCGAGCTACCCGGGCCTTGGCCTGGCAGGGGGCACACCTGCCTCTGGGGGTGAGGGTGGGGCAGCCTGGTGTGGGGCAGACCTGCATGGCCTTGCGTGCGGCCATCGTGCCGTGTCTCCCTGGTCAGTCCTTGTAGCGCTTCTTCAGTACGTCCTCATGGAAGGCAGACCAGCCGAGTCCGAGGATGAGAGCCAGGACGGGGATGCTCAGGGTGAGCAGCAGGTGCTTCCAGGTCTCGCCCATCAGCGGGGCTTGCCGACCAGTGCGGCCTTGACCAGTTCCAGGGCCTGGGCCTCGGTGAAGCCTGCTTTGATCAGGGAGGTGTACAGCTCGTGAAGGGCGACGGATGCGCCGGCGAGCTTGCTGATGGGGTCTGCGGGTGTGTCGCCCATGGTGTCCTCCTGGACGTGCGTGAGCCCGGCCTGTGTGATGCATGGCCGGGCTCGGGCGGGGATGGGTCAGAAGTCGGGGCAGAGGTGCTTGTGTACGGCGTCCACGATCTTCTGTCCGGTCTCCGGGGTGTTGAGCTCGGGCAGGCGTGTGTCGATGGTGAACCGTCCCAGTGCCTGCTGTGCCAGCTTCTCCCGGTCGTCCGAGCCCTTGATGGAGCTGCACTGGTTCAGTCCGCGGCTGACGGCCTGGTCTTCCTTGCCGGGCTTGATGATCCTGGGGTCGATGGCGTTCAGCGCGTCCAGGAACGCCTTGCGGACGGCCTCGTCGGGCTCGGGCGGAAGGCCGGCGGCCTCGCGGGCCTTGGCCTTGTCTTCGGCGCTGATGTTGGACGGCTTGTTGTCCACGGTGGGCTCCTCTTCGCTGCTGCATGCGGTGAGCGTGAGGGCGAGGGCGGCGAGGATGCCGGCGGTGGTGGCGCGGGTGCGCATGGTCCCCCCAGAAGTCGATGGCTGAGGAGACATCGTCTGTTACGTGGGAGGGCGGCGAGGGCGTGGTGACGGTGCTGTGACACACCGATGCGCCCGTGCCGGGGGTCAGGCGGTGGTGCTGTTGGTGATCAGCCCCAGGGTGGCGAGCGCGGTCAGCAGGGAGGTGAGGGCCGCGTTCCCGCCGGTCGACCCGGTCACGGTCGGCTTGGCTGCGGCCGTCGCCCCGTAGAAGCCGAGCGTGGTGCCGAGGTGGCGCAGGGCGAGCGCGATGACGACGGAGTCGTCCGTCGTCCACTCGTTGGCGGCGCTCCGGCGCCAGTTCACGTCACGGGCTCCGGTGCCGGGCCCGGCCTCGATGGTGCCGTTCGCCAGGATCCGGACGCGGTCGAAGGCTTCGACGCCGACGATGCCGGCCAGCAGGGTGTCGGTGGCGGTGGCGCGCTGGGTGGTGACGGTGCCGGTGATGGTGCCGCCGGTCCGTTGCAGGTACCGCTGATCGGCGAGCGTCTGGGTGAGCGCACCGATGATCTCGGGGGTCAGGGGGACGTCGCCGGTCGCCGGGTTCGGCTCGATGCCGGCCACGGTCAGCGCGTACTGGATGAACTCGGGCATGACGTCGACGCGGGCGCGGTCGGCGAGGTCGATGCCGGGGACGGCGTCGGCCGCGTTGACCTCGATCGAGTACGGGGGGTCCGCGACCAGGGGGCCCTTGTCGTGGTGCCGGGTGCGGCGGATCACGGTGTAGGTGAGGCCTTCCGGCTCCGTGTCGGGATCGTCCCCGGCGGCGAGCCGCACCACGACCTGGCCGTCGGCGTCGATGTCGACGCGGATCGGGTCGGCGGTCTGGCTGGTGGTGCCGTTGGTGATGCGGCCGGACGGCACGAACGTGTAGTAGCCGGTGGCCGGGGTCTGGTCGGCCTTCAGGGCGGTGTCGCGGACTTCGACGTAGGTGAGCGGCATGGTGTGGGTCTCCAGGCGGGCGGCGACGGCCGCACGGAAGCCGGCCATGGGGAAGCTGGGGTCGACCTTGCGGGTGGTGCCCTCGCCGTGGCCGATGACCGCGTCGGCGGTCCAGCCGTGGTGGCGGCAGATCGCGGCGGCCCACTTCACGGCCGCCTCGTACTGGGCGGCCGGGTAGGGGTCTACGCCGTCGCCCAGGTTCTCGATCTCGATCCCGTAGGTGACCGTGTTGCCGTCGACGGGTTCCGCGGCGGCGGGTGCGGGGTGTACCGGGGCCTGGGCCACCATCGCGTCGTAGGCGTTCTGCGCCATGCCGCCGAAGTGGTTGGCGCGGCCCCCGGAGATGAGGGTGAGGGTGCCGTTCTTGGCGAGGTGGGCGTGGCAGAGCGGTCCGGGGAGTCCGGCGTCGCCGTTGATGCAGAAGGCGAGGCTGTCGGTGCCTGCGGTGTGGTGGATGGCCACACCGGCAACGGGGCCCCAGGCCGCAATGTGGTTGCGGTCGTGGGTGCGCCAGTTGGGCGACAGGTTCTCTACCGGGGCGAGGCCTTCGGCCTGCAGCGCGGCGAGCATCTGCGTCGGGGTCATCGGTGGGGCCGTGGGCACGGGGACCGCCTCTCGTCGGCTCGGGTCAGTCCTCGCGGATGGTGCGTCGGATGGAGTCCCGCAGGTTCTCGGCTTCGCCGCGCAGGTCGACGCGGATGCTGGTGCCGCGCTTGGCCGGCTGCGGGTCCTGGAGCTGGACGGCGGCGGCGAAGTCGGCGGGTGTGGCGAGGTCGAGGACGTAGCCGTCGCGGTGGCGTGCGGCCTGCTCGATGATGCGCTTCCGCTTGGGGTCGCTGCTCTGTACGCCCTCGGTCCAGCGGAGGACGAAGACGTGCCCGGTGGGGAAGCGGGCGGGGAACGCGTCGGGGGTGGTGGGCACGCCCATGCGGGTGTTGAGGGTGCGGGCCTTGTTGAGGCCGTCGAGGATGGCGGCGATGACGCGGAGTTCGCGGGTGGTGAGGGTCTGCACGGTGGAGGCTCCTTGGTGGAGGCCGGGAAGGGGTGCGGGAAGGAGACGGCCCCCGCGACCGGTGTCCGTGTCGGCTTCGAACGGTCCGGTGCGGGGGCCTGGGTTCACGGCCGCACGCGGCTGCTTCCCGGACAGGCGGGGGCTCGTGAACGGGAAAGACCCGCCGGAGGCTGGGTGCGGGGATGCGACCACTCCGGCGGGCCTTGTCTGGGGGTAGACACAGTTGTTCTACCTGCGCGTGATCGTTACCCACGCATCGTTACCCCGCAAGGGCGGGTGTCTTGTCGCTGGTCAGGCGCGGTTTGGGGGCCTGCCGGGCGGCGTGCAGGTCTTCGAGGGCGTACAGCGGGTGGCGTTCGGTGCCGCCGGCGGGCCGTATGAGGCCGCGGTGGCGCCAGACGCGCAGGGTGCTGGTGGAGATGCCCAGGGCGCGGGCGGCGAGGTCGGCAGGAAGCAGTCGGGCCATACACCCCAGTGTGATCAGCTTTCGCCCGACTGTTCCCTTCGCTCAACCGGCGGCGGTCACAGGCCGATGCCGTCGGTGTGCATTGCCTTCGCCAGTTCGTCCTGCATGCGGTAGCTGGGGGAGCGGTGCAGCTTGCCGGCGTCGCGGTCGTACCGCTTGGTGGTGCGCGGGTCGGCGTGGCCCATGGCGTCCTGAACGTCGGCCAGCGGGACGCCCTTGGACAGCAGCGCGGTGGCGTAGGAGTGGCGCAGGGAGTGCGGGGAGAGCGTGGCGTGGTGCGGGATGTCGGCGGCCTTCGCCACGCGGCGGATGAGGCGGAACGCGGCGGGTTCGTCCATCGGCCTGCCGGTGCGGGTGGCGAAGACGTAGTCGGCGGCGCGGCGGCGGCCGGGACCGAGATGGCGGTCGATGGCGTCCACGGCGAGCGGCACCAGGACGACGCGCTTGGTGTGGTCGCCCTTCACCACCAGGTCGGCGACGCGGTGGCCCTGGTCGTGCCCGAGCTTGCCCACGGTGAGGGCCAGGACGGAGCCGATGCGGCCGGCGGTGGTGGCGAGGGTGGCCAGCAGCGCGTAGGTGCGGGTCGACTCGTGGTCGCGGGCGTAGGCCAGCAGCGTGCCGAGCTGGGCGGCGGTGAGGCCGCGGGTGGGGGAGTCGTCGGCGGACACCGAGGGGCGTTCCATGCCCTCGAAGGGGTTGCGGTCGGCAACGTCGGCGCGGATCAGGTACGTGTACCAGCTCGAGGCGGCGGCGAGTCGGCGGGCCCGGGTCGACTTGGCGAGGCCGGTCTCCCGCAGGGCGGTCTCGTACTCGTCGGCGTCGGTGGGCTTCGCCCGGGTGGGGTCGACCCCGGCGTGGGCGCAGTAGGCCAGCCACCAGGCGGCGTCCTTGGCGTAGGCGGTGCGGCTGTGCTCGCTCGGGCGGCGGGCCATCCAGGCGCGGGTGGACTTCAGCACCGCGGGCGAGGCGCCGGCGTCGGCGAGGAGTTCGAGGAGCGCGGTGGGTGACGCGGCGGGTGGGGTGCCGCGCAGGGGGAGCCGGGTCTCGTCCGGCCGCGCGAGGTCGGCGGCGGCGGGTACGGCGGGAAGCGTGTCCATGACTACAGGATAAGGGTCATTATTCTGTGCTGCCCGGGGTTCGGCGCGGCCCGGCGGAGGTGATCGTTCCTGCCCGTTTGGGGTCCGGGGGAAGCCGGGGGAACATAGCGCGCATGGCTGCCCTTCCCCGGACCGAGTGCCCCGTGTGTACCCGCGACGTCGCCGTGACCCGGCGGGGTCTGGTGTACCGCCACGATCCGAGGGGCGGCCGGGATCCGGAACTGAGATCGTGCCCGGGATCGCTGAAGCCGGTGCAGGCGCCGGCGGGCGCGCTGCTGCTGTTCGTCTCCCCCAACGACGACCCCTCGGTGAGCAAAATTTTGCGCACACCGCCGGAGCCGACCGGGCTGTTCTGAGTTCCCGGGCTTTCCGGCCCCCCTACGCACGGGCGCGCGTGGAACTGGTGAGACCGCCCCTCGCACGCGCGGACTCCTAGAGAGGCAACAGGCAACTCCTACCGCGGTGTCCCCCGAGCCGGAATCGTGGTGGACATGCAGACCACACACCTGGACGGGCTGGGTCCCGTCGCCGCTGTCATCCGCTCCATCGGCTTCCGTCACGAGGGCGCACACGACCTCGTGACCGATGGCCTCTACCTCGACCTGCGCACCGCCCTGCGCAACCCCGCCGACGACCCGACCATGCGCTACCGCACCGGCCTGGACGGAGACGTGTACGCCCACGTCCTGGCCACCCCCGGAGCCCGGGAAGTCATCGCCCGGACCGCCGTCCAACTCCGCGTCCTGGCCGACGAGGTACCCGCGGGCCGGCTGGTCCGCCTCACCGTGGCGTGCCAGGGAGGTCGGCATCGTTCCGTGGCTGTTGCGGAGGCGGTCGCCCATGAGATCTGGACCGCATGGGAGGGCGAGCGCGGAGTCGAGGTGGAGCACCACCACATCGACCGCCCGGTCCTGCCCGCTTCCGGCTGATCCGCGATACGTCGCCGCTGCTGCGGGGAGGGTGCCGCGGCCGAGGTTCCGTGAAAAGTCAGCGGCCCCGTCCCGGAGTTTTGTGACCTCGGGGCGGGGCCGTGGGCCGGTGCTGCGATTCCCGGCCGTTCAGAGGAGATGGCCCTGCCCGCCGCAGGGCTCGCGGGCAGGGACACCGGGCGGCCACCCTGCCCGTCGCAGGTCACCGGGCAGGGGTGCCGAGGGCCGCCCCAGACGACGGGGGGCGAAGTCCGGGAGCGGCTCACGCCACACTACCGGACTTACAGAGTTCGGGAGTTCATTGGTTGTTGATGTCCGCCCCCAGCAGTGAGCGGCGCATCTCGGCCTCGGTGTTGCCGCTGATCTGGTGGCTGTGCCGTAGCAGCAGATCGACGGCGATACGGATCAGGGTGTTGTCGGTGATCCGCTCGGTCTTGTCGGTGCGCTCGGCAGCAACACGTCGGCGTAGGGTCGCCAGCGCGGCCACCTGGTCATCGCGTAGTCGCGCCTCCGACCGAACGAACGTCTGGTATCTCGGGGTCTCGTCCTCGGGCTTCCTGGTCATAAGCGCAGACTCTGTCACTCCGCTGGTCGGCGGAACGACGGGGCCCTATCACATCACCCGCATGACTGGATCGGCCCGGGGTCTGGCTGGTGTGGCCGGCGGCACGGTTAGGTTCCGTGCCATGAACGCACTTCCCAGGACTCCACTGCCCGCCCTGTCCAGTCCCCCGGGGGACCGGCTCGAGGTCGTGTCGGCGTGGGACGAGGCCACCCCGTACCAGTCGTGGCGCCCCCAGGCCCTCGTCCCGTCCACGCTCCGGCCGGCGACCACGCCGCGGGTGTACGCCGTGGTCAACCAGAAAGGCGGCGCGGGCAAGACGACGACCACCGTGGAACTCGCGGCCGCGTGGGCGGCGCAGGGCCTGCGGGTGCGGGTGGTCGACGCCGACGACCAGGAAGCGGCCCTGTCGGAATGGCTGCTCCCCCAGTACCCGGACGGTGCGACGCGGCATTCGCTGCGGTCGGTGTTCTTCGACGAGTGCACGCTGCTGGAGGCCACCTACCCCACGTTGTATGAGGGCATCGACATCGTGCCCTCCAGCCTGGACCTGAAGCGGGTGGAGTACGACCGGCCGATCGGAGCGGAAATGGCTCTGGCAAGCGCGCTGCGGCAGGAAGCCGAGGCGCACGGCGGCCGTTCCCCGTACGACGTGACGCTGATCGACGGGGCCCCGTCCCTGGGTCTGGTGACGGTGGCCGCGTTGACCGCCGGCGACCAGGTGCTGGTGCCCCTCGCGGTCGGCGGCCTGGACCTGAAGGCGATGGCCGCGCTGGATCGGACGATCACGAATGTGCGGGCGAAGACGAACCCGAAGCTGGAAGTCGGCGCGGTGTTCCTGACGGCGTGGGACAAGTCCGGGTTCGCGCGACAGCTGGCGTCCAGGGTGACCGAGGACTACCCGGAGGCCGCGCTGTTCCCGATCCGGCGGAGTGTGCGGGCGGCGGAGGCGCCGATCGCGGAGCAGCCGGTGCGGGTGTGGGCGCCGGAGTCGACGGCAGCCGCCGACTATGACCAGGCGGCCGGCCTGCTCCTGTCCCGAGGACCGCAAGCGTGAGCCGACGGTCGTTGAATCTGCCGCCCGCCCGGACTGGCTCGCCGGACGCGGAACAGCAGGTCCTGCCAGACATGCTCCCGGAATCGCTGAACACGGGCGAAGGCGTGGTCCAGGGGATGGTCGGGATGGACACGACCGCTGTCCTGTCGGTCGCCAGCCTGCCCACGCCCTACGACGTCGCCCCCGAGATCACCTCGCCCCTCACGGACAAGGAACGCAGCGACCTCAAGCGGTGCGAGCAGGCCCTCCATGGGTTCCGCAAGGCGCTGATCGTCGCGGGCAAGGCGCTGGAGGTCATCAACCGGGGCCGGCTGTACCGGGAGACGCACGGCACGTTCGAGGAGTACGTGTGGGAGGTGTGGGGATTCAAGCGGGCTCACGCCTACCGGCTGATCGATGAGTGGCCCGTGGCGGTGGCGATGTCTCCAATTGGAGACATCAACGAGGCGCAGGCCCGGGAGCTGCTGCCGGTGTACAAGAACCACGGCCCGGAGACGGCCGTGGCCTTCTTCCGGGAGACCACCGAACTGGCCGGGGAGCGGAAGGTGACGGCGGCCGCGCTGGCGGAGGCCCGTGCGGTGCTGCCGCCACGTCTGGCCGCGCCGGCCCAGGTCGCCGATGTGCTGCGGGCGGCCGCCGCCGAGGGCCGGGTGCCGCGCATCGTGCCGCCCCGGGTGGAGATCCCGGAACGGCCGGCCGGGGAGCCGACGCCGGCCGACGGGGACGCGCTGAAGGACGCCGCGCGGGCGGGTGCCGAGGGGATCGCCGTCCTTGAGGCCGCGCTGGCGCAGCAGAAGCAGATCTATGACCGGCTCGCCGGTGTGGTGGCGCCGGCGCTGCTGTACGACCCGGGCCGGGCGGACATGCTGTTGGGGGAACTGCGGCAGTATGCGAACCGGACGGCGTACCGGGCTCGCGGCCGCGGCGGCGAGGGGAACGAGGGTCGGAGCGCGGGGGATGATTGAGAGGTAGATGGCGTGGGGACGCTGAGGCCCCGCATCCTTCGTCGGGGGCGACGCAGAGGGTGCGGGGCCTTCGCCGTGCCCGGGGTCAGGCGGCCGGCTGTCCGAGCCTGACCCAGACGTCGAGCCACTCCCCCGGGGCGAGCTCCGTGCGGCAGGTGCGGCAGGAGGCGGTGTTGCGGCCGCGGTCGTAGCGCATCCGGCCGGTGCAGCGGGAGCCGTCGGCCAGTTCGGCCGGGCACGGCACGTTCGGGGTGTCGGCGTCGGCGGTGACCGTGCGCAGTTCGTCGGCGAGGCGGCCGGCCGTACGGTGCAGCTCGGTCAGGTCGGTGCCCTGGACCGCCCAGGGCAGGTGTTTGCGGATGCCCCACAGGGCGAGGGCGAGGCGGGCGTCCTCGCCGGGCGGCCGGGACGCCGGGGAGATGCCGCGGGCGAGGGTGAGGTCGGCGTACCTCAGGTACAGGGTGTTCGGCACGCCCATCGGGCCGATCAGGGCGAGGATCCGCCCGTTCAGCGGGAGGACCGGTTCCGGGCTGCCGGAGACCCGCTGGCCGCCGAGGGCGCGGCCGGGCTCGAGGGCCGCCGACAGCCGCGGCCAGATCTCCTCGATGGCGTCCAGGCGGGCGAGGATGCGGTCGTGGCAGGCCTGGCAGGTGGTCCACAGGGCGCGGGCGCCGTGCAGGACGAAGCCGCAGATGGTGCAGGGGTTCACGTCGTCTCCGGGTCAGGCGAACAGAGGCAGTTGCGCAGCCGTCGGTGTGGGCGTGGTGCCGTTCAGTCGTTCGTCCAGGGCGCGGATACCGGCCCGGAGCGGTTCCGCTCGGTCGTGGCGGTACAGGGTGGCCACGCATCCTTCGCACAGGCCGCGCTTGCCGTCCGCGCACAGCACGGGCGTACCGCGGCGCAGACGTCCCTGCCCGGTGGGACAGACGAGCGTCTCGTCGATGTGCAGGCCGGGCGCCTTGAGCGTCCACCGGTTGAGCTCGGTCCGCAGCTCGCGGAGCTGAGCCCTGATGATCTTCTTGTCTGCGGGGATCATGTCGTCTCCGTTCCGGGAAGGCACGGCGGTCAGGCGTTCGGGCGGTCCAGATAGGTCTGGGTGCGTCGGAGCAGTTCGGCGGACCCGGGCTGTTCCTTGGCGTAGGACCGGCACCTGGTGCAGGTGCATGTCGTGCGGGTGTCGGCGGCGGCGTCGGACGGGCCGACGGGCCAGGCGCCCGGAACATGGCCGGTGGCGTCGGGCAGGTTCGCCGGCGGCTTGCTGCTCTGCTGCTGGAACTGGCGCACGCCCTCGCGCTGGACGCCCTGGCCCGACCTGATGCCCTGCCGCATGAAGGCCCTCAGGTCGCCTTGGCGGCGCATGGCGGCTACGTCTTCGGGGTTGAGGTGCTGGTCGCTCATTCGTTCCCCCTGTCGTGGGACGGCGGTTGCGCCTTGGGCAACAAGCCGGTCTGACGTCGGGTGGTGCGACTGCTCGAACGGTGCGGCCGGCCGGGGTGGCAGCACGGGACTGCCACCCCGCCGGGACTAGAACGGCGGCGGACCGGCGGACGCGTACTCGTCCTCGGGCGCCTCGTAGCGGGCCGCGACCGCCTGCTGTTCCCGGGCGATCTCCTCCCGCATCTGCCGTGCCTTCACGCAGACGCCGCAGATCCCATCGGCGGGCGGATCGCCCCTGCCGACGCGGTGGCAGTTCT
>NZ_LIRG01000139.1 GCF_001419695.1 Streptomyces prasinopilosus | reverse complement strand
CGGTGACCGAGGCCGCCCTGTTCGAGGCGTTCGGCGGGGTGCGGGGCATGGTCGAGACGGTGCTGCCCGGTCTCCTGTTCGTCAGCATCTACACGATCAACAAGAACCTGCACATGGCGGCGATCGCGGCCCTCGCCGTGTCGCTGGCGATGGTCGTGGTCCGGCTGGCGAGGAAGGACACCGTCAAGCACGCCTTCAGCGGCGTCTTCGGCGTCGGCTTCGGCGTGGTCTTCGCGATGATGACCGGCAACGCCAAGGACTTCTACCTGCCGGGCATGCTCTACACCACGGGCCTGGCCCTGGCGTACATCATCACCGCGATGGCCGGGGTCCCGCTGATCGGCCTGATGCTGGGCCCGATCTTCCGGGAGAACCTCTCCTGGCGCACCCGCAACCCGGGCCGCAAGAAGGCCTACACCAAGGCCAGTTGGGCCTGGGGTCTGATCCTGCTCGGCAAGAGCGCGATCCTCTTCCCGCTGTACTGGTGGGCGGACACGACACAGCTGGGCTGGGTCCTGGTCGCGCTGAAGATCCCGCCGTTCCTGCTCGCGGTGTACCTGACCTGGGTGTTCCTGGCGAAGGCGCCGCCGCCGATCGACGTGTTCGCGGAGATGGAGGCGGAGGAGCGCGCCGAGGAGGAGCGCGCCGAGGAGGAGCGCAAGGCCGCGCGCGAGCGGGAGGGGGCGCGGCACGCGGAGGACGGCGAGGCGACGACGACGGGCCGGCACCGGCGACCCTGAGCCACCGTGTCCCGCACATGAGCACATGAGGGGGCGCCCGGAGATCTCTCCGGGCGCCCCCTCATGCGTAGCACCGGCCCCGGTGCCGACGGGGCCCCGCCGGCCCCGGCGCCGGCGCACCGGTCCGGCGTCAGCGCGCGGTGTCGGTCCTGCGGACCGACAGGAGGTCCTCCAGCTGCTCCTCGCGGGCCTGGGCGGCCACGAAGAGCAGCTCGTCGCCCGCCTCCAGGGAGTCCTCCCGGGTCGGGGTGAGGACGCGCGTCCCCCGGATGATCGTGACCAGCGAGGTGTCCTGCGGCCACTGGACGTCACCGACCTGGGTGCCGGCCAGTGCCGACTCCTCGGGCAGGGTCAGCTCGACCAGGTTGGCGTCCCCGTGGCTGAAGCGCAGCAGCCGGACCAGGTCGCCGACGCTGACCGCCTCCTCGACGAGGGCCGACATCAGGCGCGGGGTGGAGACGGCCACGTCCACGCCCCAGGACTCGTTGAACAGCCACTCGTTCTTGGGGTTGTTCACCCGGGACACCACGCGCGGGACGCCGTACTCCGTCTTGGCCAGCAGGGAGACGACCAGGTTGACCTTGTCGTCGCCGGTCGCGGCGATGACGACGTTGCAGCGCTGGAGCGCCGCCTCGTCCAGGGAGGTGATCTCGCAGGCGTCGGCGAGCAGCCACTCGGCCTGCGGAACGCGCTCGACCGAGATGGCGGTCGGCGCCTTGTCGATGAGCAGGATCTCGTGCCCGTTCTCCAGCAGCTCACCCGCGATCGAACGGCCCACCGCGCCGGCTCCGGCGATGGCGATCCTCATCACTGACCCCCCTCCTCTTCGGGTCCTTTGGCGAACGCCGCCTCGACCCGGTCGATCTCGTCCGTGCGCATCATCACGTGCACCAGGTCCCCCTCCTGGAGCACCGTCTGGGAGCTGGGCAGGATCGCCTCGCCGAGCCGGGTGAGGAAGGCCACGCGGACGCCGGTCTGGTCCTGCAGCCGGCTGATCCGGTGCCCCACCCAGGCCTGCGAGGTGTCCACCTCGGCGAGCTGCACACCGCCGGTCGGGTCGCGCCACAGCGGCTCGGCGCCCGAGGGGAGCAGCCTGCGCAGCATCTGGTCGGCCGTCCAGCGGACCGTCGCCACGGTGGGGATGCCCAGGCGCTGGTAGACCTCCGCGCGGCGGGGGTCGTAGATGCGGGCGGCGACGTTCTCGACGCCGAACATCTCGCGGGCCACCCGGGCGGCGATGATGTTGGAGTTGTCCCCGCTGGAGACGGCGGCGAAGGCGCCCGCGTCCTCGATGCCCGCCTCGCGCAGGGTGTCCTGGTCGAAGCCGACCCCGGTGACCCGGCGGCCGTTGAACGAGGAGCCCAGCCGGCGGAAGGAGGTGGGGTCCTGGTCGACGACGGCGACCGTGTGCCCCTGCCCCTCCAGGGTCTGGGCCAGGGCGGACCCCACCCGCCCGCACCCCATGATCACAATATGCATCGCGTCACACCGCGCTTCCTGCAGGCCCGTCGGCCTTCATGACCATCGTGCTCATGTCTCTCTTTCGGCTCGCCGGGCAACCCGTGGCGCCCGGGTACGGGCCGCCGGGCAACATCATGCCGGGACGGCGGGGCCCCGGTCCCCTCCGGGGGCCGACCGCCGCGTCCGGACGCCCGGGCCCGGCGTGTCCGCTCCGGGGGGAGGCGGTCAGCGGCGGGTGATGCTGCGCACGCTCGCCAGGGTCAGGGCCCCGAGGGTGAGCAGCGTGGCGAGGGCGCCGATCAGTTCTGCGGGCGCGTGCATGGGAACCTCCACGGGGCGGCTGGTCCGAACGGACGGGACGCGGTCGCCCGTCCGGGCCGGCCGCCCCGGACGACGGACGGGAGGCGGTCCGGCCGTGACGGACGGCGGCCCAGTCATATAGGCATGGAACCGGTGGGCAGCACGGAAACCGCAGCGCCGCCACCCGGGATTTCACCCGGAGGGCAGAGGCCGTACGCCCGCACCGCGGCGGTGACGCCAGTGCCGTAGGGAAGCCGTATGGATCCGGGTGGCGGAGGGGCCGCCCCCTGTCCGAAGGCCTACGATCCACTGTTGTGTCCAAACTGACCGACGTGCCCAAACGCATTCTCATCGGGCGCGCGTTGCGCAGCGACCGCTTGGGCGAAACGCTTCTGCCCAAGCGCGTCGCACTCCCCGTCTTCGCATCCGACCCGCTGTCCTCCGTGGCGTACGCGCCCGGCGAGGTGCTGCTCGTCCTCTCCGTCGCGGGTCTCTCCGCCTACCACTTCAGCCCCTGGATCGCCGTCGCGATCGTCGTCCTGATGTTCACCGTGGTGGCCTCCTACCGGCAGAACGTCCGCGCCTACCCCAGCGGCGGCGGCGACTACGAGGTGGTGACGACCAACATCGGTCCCCGGGCGGGCCGGACCGTCGCGAGCGCCCTGCTCGTCGACTACGTCCTCACCGTGGCCGTGTCGATCTCCGCCGGCGTCGAGAACCTGGGCTCCGCGGTCCCGTTCGTCGTCGAGCACAAGGTGGCCTGCGCGATCGGTGTGATCGTGCTGCTGACGCTGATGAACCTGCGGGGCGTGCGGGAGTCGGGCACCCTCTTCGCCATCCCGACGTACGTGTTCGTCGCCGGCGTCTTCACCATGATCGCGTGGGGCGCGTTCCGCTCGGTGGTGCTCGGCGACGAGATGCGGGCACCGACCGCGGACTACGAGATCAGCCCCGAACACCCGGGCCTGGCGGGCTTCGCCCTGGTCTTCCTCCTGCTGCGCGCCTTCGCCTCCGGCTGCGCCGCGCTCACCGGCGTCGAGGCGATCTCCAACGGCGTGCCGGCCTTCCGCAAGCCCAAGTCCAAGAACGCGGCCACCACGCTCGCGATGATGGGCCTGCTCGCCGTCACCATGTTCTGCGGCATCATCGCGCTGGCCACCGCGACCGACGTCCGCATGGCCGAGAACCCGGCCAGGGACCTCTTCCACGACGGCGTGCCGCTCGGCTCCGACTACGTACAGCACCCGGTGATCTCGCAGGTCGCCGAGGCCGTGTTCGGCCAGGGCAGTCCGCTGTTCCTGCTCCTGGCCGCCGCCACCGCGCTGGTGCTGTTCCTCGCCGCGAACACCGCCTACAACGGCTTTCCCCTCCTCGGCTCGATACTCGCCCAGGACCGCTACCTCCCGCGCCAGCTGCACACCCGCGGCGACCGGCTCGCCTTCTCCAACGGGATCGTGCTCCTCGCCGCCGGCGCCGGCGTACTGGTGTGGGCCTACGGTGCCAGCACCACGCGCCTGATCCAGCTCTACATCGTCGGCGTGTTCATGTCCTTCACGCTCAGCCAGATCGGCATGGTCCGGCACTGGAACCGCCTGCTGGCCACCGAGAAGCAGCAGGCCGCCCGCCGGGGCATGATCCGCTCCCGGGCGATCAACACCTTCGGCGCCTTCTTCACCGGCCTGGTCCTGGTCGTCGTGCTCGTCACCAAGTTCACCCACGGCGCCTGGGTCGCCCTGCTCGGCATGGGCTTCTTCTACGCCCTGATGACGGCCATCCGCCGGCACTACGACCGCGTCCTCGAGGAGATCGCCGCCCCCGAGGTCCCCGGTGACGACATGGTGCGCCCCTCCCGGGTCCACTCGGTCGTCCTGGTCTCCAAGGTCCACCGCCCCGCGCTGCGCGCCCTCGCCTACGCCAAGCTGATGCGCTCCGACAGCCTCGAGGCGCTCAGCGTCAACGTCGACGCCGAGGAGACCCGGGCCCTGCACGCGGAATGGGAGCGGCGAGGCATCGAGGTGCCCCTGAAGGTGCTGGACTCCCCGTACCGCGAGGTCACCCGGCCGGTCATCGAGTACGTCAAGAACCTGCGCAAGGAGTCCCCGCGCGACGTGGTGTCCGTGATCATCCCCGAGTACGTGGTCGGCCACTGGTACGAGCAGCTGCTGCACAACCAGAGCGCGCTGCGGCTGAAGGCCCGGCTGCTGTTCACCCCGGGCGTGATGGTGACCTCGGTGCCGTACCAGCTGCAGTCGTCCGAGGCGGCCAGGCGGCGCGCCCGCAAGCGGGCGAACTGGGCGGCACCGGGCTCGGTGCGGCGCGGTCCGGCGGAGCGGTCGAAGGACTCCTCCCCGCACACGTAGACTGGACGGCTGTTGTCGCGGGCCACCGCCCGTCCTTTCGCCCCCCGAGTTGTGGAGTCACCCCGCCATGCAGGCAGAACCGAGGAAATCGCTGGTGGGGGAGGAGTACGAGGTCGAGGTCGGCCCCGTCGCCCACGGCGGCCACTGCATCGCCCGTACGTCCGAGGGCCAGGTGCTGTTCGTCCGGCACGCGCTGCCCGGCGAGCGGGTCGTCGCCCGGGTGACCGAGGGCGAGGAGGGCGCCCGCTTCCTGCGCGCGGACGCGGTGACGGTGCTCGACGCCTCCAAGGACCGCATCGACGCCCCCTGCCCCTACGCCGGGCCCGGCCGCTGCGGCGGCTGCGACTGGCAGCACGCCAAGCCCGGCGCGCAGCGCCGGCTCAAGGGCGAGGTCGTCGCCGAGCAGCTCCAGCGGCTCGCCGGCCTCACGCCCGAGGAGGCCGGCTGGGACGGCACCGTCGTACCCGCCGAGGGCGACAAGCTCCCCGCCGGCCAGGTCCCGTCGTGGCGCACGCGCGTGCAGTACGCGGTGACCGCCGACGGCCGCGCGGGCCTGCGCCGGCACCGCTCGCACGAGGTCGAGCCGATCGACCACTGCATGATCGCCGCCGAGGGCGTCAGCGAGCTGGGCATCGAGAAGCGGGACTGGACCGGGATGGACTCCGTCGAGGCGATCGCCGCGACCGGTTCCCAGGACCGCCAGGTCGTCCTGACCCCGAAGCCGGGCGCCCGCCTCCCGCTGGTCGAACTCGACCGCCCGGTCTCCGTCCTGCGCATCGACGAACGCAACGGCCAGGTCCACCGCGTCCACGGCCGCCCCTTCGTCCGCGAACGGGCCGACGGCCGCACCCACCGGGTCGCGAACGGCGGCTTCTGGCAGGTCCACCCGAAGTCGGCGGACACCCTGGTCACCGCGGTCATGCA
Organism: Streptomyces prasinopilosus; assembly: GCF_001419695.1. Classification (GTDB taxonomy): domain Bacteria; phylum Actinomycetota; class Actinomycetes; order Streptomycetales; family Streptomycetaceae; genus Streptomyces; species Streptomyces prasinopilosus. The sequence goes on along the minus strand of NZ_LIRG01000139.1, from coordinate 6,229 downwards.
GGGCCTGCTGCCCCGCAAGGGCGACATGGCCCTCGACCTGTACTGCGGCGCGGGCCTCTTCGCGGGCGCCCTCGCCGACCGGGTCGGCGACGCGGGAGCGGTCCTCGGCATCGAGTCCGGCAAGCGCGCCGTCGAGGACGCCCGGCACAACCTCGCCGACTTCCCCCGCGTCCGCATCGAACAGGGCAAGGTCGACTCCGTCCTGCCCCGCACGGGCATCACCGAGGTCGACATCGTCGTCCTGGACCCGCCGCGCGCGGGGGCGGGACGCAAGACGGTGGAGCACCTGTCGTCCCTGGGCGCGCGCAGGATCGCGTACGTGGCCTGCGACCCGGCCGCGCTGGCACGCGACCTCGCGTACTTCCGTGACGGGGGGTACCGGGTGCGGACCCTGCGGGCGTTCGACCTGTTCCCGATGACGCACCATGTGGAGTGCGTGGCGATTCTGGAGCCTGCCGCGAAGGGCGCCTGACCTGCGCTTCTTCTGTTCCTGGCCGCTGTGCGGCCGCACAGCCGGCTGTGGACGCAGCCACGGTGTCGTCGTCGGGCCGTAGAGCGGACAGGCTGCCGCCCGGGCGCAGCCGGTCGTCACAGCGGCCCTCGGCCTCGACCCGGACGCGGGTCGTCACCGCGGAGGAGTTCGACGGGTGGACCGCACGGCCTGCCACCGGCCGTCCGTCGGGGCCGGCGCCGGTTGCGCCCGGCAGGGCGGCCCGGTCGTACCGGCCGAAGGCGAACGGACCGACCGGCCCCCGTGCTCCCCGACCGGGGACCCCCACGGGGCGAGAGGCGCGGGCCGTCGGACGGGAGAGGACCGCGGGCCGCATTCCTCCCCCGGCCGGACCGGCCGTCGTCAGCGCCCGACCGGGTATCGTGCACGGCGATGGACAGGGGCCGCCGTGTGGCCGAGCCCGGGGAGCTGGGGGATGACGTGGATGTCCCACTCGGCGCGGGCAGGCCCCCCGCCGCGTCGCCATGTGGCGCGACACTACGGATCAATCCGTTGCCTGACAGTTCCGGGCTGGGGGCGATCGGGGAGATCAGCATGAGTACACGGACCGTTTGGCGGCAGGCGCTGAAACAACTGGCCGAACATCGTACGGATGTGCTGCACCTGGATCTGTCCCGGGTGCGGTTCGTGGACATGGCCGGGGCGACGGACCTGGCGGTCGCCGCCCAGCGCCTCCCCGAGGGACAGCGGATCGTGCTGTACCGACCTCCGGCGCACCTGCCACGCATCCTTGAGCTCTTCTGGCCCGGGATGGCCGAGATCGAGGTGGCCGCGTGACGGGCACAGCCACCCCGCACGAGCCGTTCGTCCACCCGGCGCTCTTCTACCGCGGCACGGACCAGTACATCGCGGGGACGGTTCCCTTCCTGCGGGAAGGGCTGGACGCCGGTGAGCCCGCGGCCGTCGCCGCCCCGCCGGATCGCCTGGAGCTGATCCGCGAGGGGCTGGGCGAGCGGGCGGCGGAGGTCCGCTTCATCGACATGACCCGGGCCGGCCGCAACCCCGGCCGCATCATCCCCGGCGTGCTGCTCGAGTTCGCCGACGCCCAGCCGGGCGCCCGCCGGGTCCGCATCATCGGCGAGCCGATCTGGCAGGGGCGTTCCGCCGTCGAGTACCCGGCGTGCGTCCAGCACGAGGCGCTGATCAACGCGGCTTTCACCGGGCGCGCGGTAACCATCCTGTGCCCCTACGACGCCGCGCGGTTGGAGGAGCGGGCCCTCAACGACGCCCTGGCGACCCACCCGGTCGTCATCGACGCCGAGGGCGAGACACGATCCACCGCCTACGGTCCCGAGCGGATCATCGCCCGCTACAACGAGCCCCTGCTCGCCCCGCTCGGCGCCGCGACCTCCTCTTTCGCCGCCCGGACCCTGCCCGACGTCCGTGATTTCGCCGTGTCCCGGGCACGGTCCCTGGGCGTTTCCGGGGTGAGCCTGGGCGATCTGGAACTCGCGGTGGCGGAGTTGACCACCAACAGCGTCGTCCACGGCGCCGGCTCGGGGATCCTGCGGATATGGGCCGAGGGCGACCGGATCGTCTGCGAGGTCCACGACGGCGGACAACTGACCGACCCCCTGGCCGGCCGCCGCCGGCCGAATCCCACGCAGCCCGGCGGCCGCGGACTCCTGCTCGTCCACCAACTCGCCGACCTCGTCCGCATCCACACCGGCCCCGACGGCACCACCGTTCGCTGCTACCTCCCCGGCTGACCACGACGACGTGGCGGACCAACCGCTCAGGATCGAACAGACGCCAGTTGCCCGGCACTCCATCCTGTACTTCCCCACCAGGATCCGCGCAGCGGTCCCCCCTGTCCCCGAGGTCGGCGGCCCGTCGATGGTGAGGGGCCTGTCGTGGCTCACCGTCGGCAACAGGGGCAGGGGCCAGGTGTCGTCGCCGTGGTGCCGCGCATCCACGGCCGCGCAGCCGGGTTCGCGGGGCGGGGCGTCGCCGACGAGGCGGGTGTCCCCGTCGAGGGGGCGGAAGCGGTGGGTCCGGGTGCTGGTCTCCTGTCGACGGCGGGAACGGCGCGGGCGGACCAGACGGGTGCCGCACCGTCACCCGGAGGCCGTCCGTCGTGCGCAAGGCGGCTCCGGCGAGCCCGCCCGTGGTGAACCGTCGGGAAGGCGCGATCGGACTCTGTTCAAGTCCCCCTCTCCTGGCTACGTTACCTCCAGTAACAGATGCGGGCCTGTCTGCCGGCGAGCCGCCCACCCCTGCCTCTGGAGTCCACCATGACGCGTTCCGCCATCCGTCGTCCTCGCCGTCGGCGCCCCTTCGGCACGGCCGCCCTCGTCGCCGCGGGGCTGGCCGCGGGCGTGCTGCCCGCCGTCCCCGGCCCGGCCGCCGCGAGCGAGCCCTCGAAGCAGGCGCGGGAAGCCGCCCCGGAGGGGCTCAAGGAGGTGTTCTTCGTCGGCAACAACTGGGAGGGCACCGCCGACGTCATCAACTCCCGGGGCGACTACGCCAAAATCGGCCGGATCGACATGATTCCCGACAGGAAGGAGCGCCTGCGGGAGATCTACCTCAATCCCATCAAGCTCGCCTTCTTCATGGGCATCCGTCTCGGCCCGGGCGAGGGTCACGACCAGTTAGTTGATGACATGTACACCACAAAAGACGGCAAGGCCGTCGTCGCCTCCCGGCCGAGTTTCGCCGACGTGGTCTCCATCGACGTGAGGAGCGGCAGGATCAACTGGCGCTTCCCGGTGTCCGGTTTCCGCTCCGACCACATGGCGGTCTCCCCCGACGGCACCCAGGTCGCCGTCTCCTCCTCCACCTCCAACACCGTGCACGTCCTCGACATGGCGACGGGCAAGGAGGCGGGCAGCTTCAAGACGGGTGACAAGCCGCACGAGAACGTGTACACCGACGGCGGCAAGTACCTCTGGAACATGGCCATCGGCGAGGTCAACACCGACTTGGACGCGCCCTGGCAGGACTTCACCAAGGGCGACCGCCGCATCACCGTCGCCGACGCGAGGACCTTCGAGGTCAAGAAGATCATCGACATGCGCGAGCGGCTCGACGCCTTCGGCCGCAAGGACCTGTCCGACGCGCTGCGCCCCGTCGCCTTCACGCCCGACGAGTCGAAGATGTACTTCCAGGTCTCCTTCTTCAACGGCTTCGTCGAGTACGACGTGCGCAAGGACGAGATCACCCGGGTGAAGACGCTGCCGAAGAACCCGGACACCAGCGACGAACGCACCACCTACGTCAACGACTCCCGTCACCACGGCATGTCCATGAGCCCCCGGGGCGACAAGCTCTGCATCGCCGGGACCATGGACGACTACGTCACCGTCGTGAACCGCGAGACGCTTCAGGAGGGCCCGCTCGTCACCGCCTCCAAGCCGTACTGGGCCACCGTGAGCGGAGACGGCAAGCACTGCGTGGTGTCCGAGAGCGGCGCCGACCAGGTGACGGCGATCGACTTCGCCACCGGCGGGAAGGTCGCCTCGATCCCCGTCGGCGACCACCCGCAGCGGGTCCGCCTCGGCCACGTCCCCACGGACTGGACCGGCCCCACCACGGGCTGAGACGCCTCGGAGCCCGAGGCTCACGCCGCTCCGACCCGCACCCGCCGGATCCGGTCCCGCCCCCGCTCGTACCGGATCCGACGGTACGGGCGGGGTGTACCTTCTCCGCCCCTTCCGGCCGGATCGCGAAGCACGCTGCGGACCGGGGCCGAGAAGGCGTCGCCGTGGCTCGAGCCGAGCCGCCCGGTGCGGGGCGCATGCCACCCGCGGGTCGGGGAAACGGATCCCCGTTGTGGCGCCGGCTCGGCAGCGGGAGCGCCGGCCCGCGAGTCGTGGCATCGGCGTGCACCGCTTCCGCGAGCCGCCCGGCCATCGGGCCACGCCCGCCACCGGCCGGCCCGGCGGTGGATGCGGCCGAAAGCGCGCATGCCCGGGAGTGGTCGGGGTCTGCCGACGGCAGCCGCGGCGCAGTCGGCGGCACCAGGGAGGTCCGACGGGCCGTGCGGCTGTGGGTCACTCCGAGCGCCGGGCTTGGGCTTCGGGGCCGCTCAGACCGTCGAGGGATCGGTCGAAGCGGCTTACCTCACGTGCGAGCGCGCGGAAATCTGTGCTCGCCGGAGTAGACATTGAGTGGTGGCGTGGTTATGGTTTCTCTCGTAGTCGAGATCCAGCAGGGCCCGGCAGAGACGAACTGCCGGGCAGCAGTACCCGCAGTCGCAGTACGCAGGACGGTGCGGTGGTGGAGTTCCGGAGCCAGAGCGGTGGCAGGACGGTGACGGGGCTGACGGCCGCACCGGGTGGCCCGCGGTGATCAGGGGCCGCCATGGGCGGGATCGCGGTCAACGCGGTGGCAGTACCCGCAAGTGCAGTACGCGGTACCCAGCAGCGAAGTCAGTGAGCGGTACCCCGGTGAAGGCGTCGGCTGCGGGCGCGCGCACCGGGTGATTCGGCGGCGAGGTTCCGAGCCGGAGCAGGCGCAGGACGGGCGACGGGCCGGCCGCCGAGGGGTGGCGCTTCGTGAGGCCACCGGTGGTGCGCAGGACGAGCAGTACGCAGTACCCGTTCGGCAAGTGATGGGTCCAGAGGGAAGAACGGAGGACTTCAGCGCCATCAGGATCGCCCGGGCGGATGTCCGAGCCCGGGTACCGCAGGACATCGACAGTGAGGTGGTCTCCGGTCGAGCAACCGCGATCCCCGCACCCCCGGCAGCATCTCGGCCGGGTCCGCGGACACAGAAGGCCGGCGCAGCACTGGGGCCGGCAGATGGTGTAGCAGTTCCTTCGGGGCCCTGGCGCCAATGGCACCAGGGCCCCTCCACGTGTTCCGAGAGAGGTGCAAGTGACAGCAGACGACTCGTACGGTCGTCTCGACGACGACGACTACCCCGCCTACACCATGGGCCGGGCCGCCGAGATGCTCGGCACCACCCCGGGCTTCCTGCGTGCCATCGGCGAAGCCCGCCTGATCACCCCACTCCGCTCCAAGGGCGGTCACCGACGCTACTCCCGCCATCAGCTGCGCATCGCGGCCCGCGCCCGGGAACTCGTCGACCACGGCACCCCCGTCGAGGCCGCCTGCCGCATCGTCATCCTCGAGAACCAGCTCGAAGAAGCCCGGCGCACCCACACCGAGCACCGTCGCGCCACCGGATCACCCCCTCCTCCTGCCGCGGCATGAGAAGAGCGGGCTGGCCGGTACCGGCGGGCGCCGTCCGCACGGCCCCGGCCCGCAGCGCGATCGTTCCGGTGGTGCCGCGGTGCGCGGCCGTGCCGCGTCCGCGTCAGCTGTCGTGCTGCGGAGTTCCCCTTCGCCCACGCCTCGGCGTGGGCGTTCTGCTGTGCCGTGCCGCAGGAACCGGCCGGGTGACGACGACCCCGCGCTGCCCTCCCTCGCGAAGCGGGCCGCCCCGCGGGCGGCCCGCGAGCGGGAAGTGCCCCTGACCCGCATCCCGGCCGCCGCCCCGCGGTCGAGGGGGACCGGGACGCCCGTCGGGGCGAGGCCGGCGGGTTCGGGGGTCCGCGCACGGCACCGCACCTCGGCGTGGGCGGCGGTCGCGGAACCCGCCGTGTCGTACGCGGTGGCCCAGGCCGGGCCGTTCGCGCGCGGTCGTCCCCAGCGCGGATGCCGCAGTCACGTCCCCACCCGTTCGAAAGTTTCGGACGTCGGGCGCATGCTTGCGTTACGTTCCTTTCTCATCTCCTTCCCTCCCTCGTAGAGGTTCGTGTGAGGAGTTTTCTGC
>NZ_LIRG01000138.1 GCF_001419695.1 Streptomyces prasinopilosus | reverse complement strand
CTGCTGATCGAGGACGACCCGGCAGGCTCGCCGATCGTGCCCGCCCTGACCGACCGGGGCGGCAGGCCGATCCGCGTCCGCACCGCCCGCAACCTCACCGAGGCCGAGCGGCTGCTGACCGACGACGTCCACTGCATCCTCCTGGACCTCGCCCTGCCCGCCCCCGGCGGCCGGCCGGCGAACGGCGCGCACGGCGGCGGTGACGACGGGGGCGACGACGAGCTCGCCGTGCTCAGGTACGTGCTGGAACTCGCGCCCCGGCACGCCGTCCTCGCACTGACCGCGTCCGGGGACGCCGAACGGGGTGCCGAGGCGGTGCGCGTGGGCGCCCAGGACTACCTCTTCCGGGACGAGCTGGACAGCAGGCTGCTGAGCAGGGCGATCCGGTACGCGGTGGAGCGGAAGCGGTCCGACTCGGCCGAGCGCCGGCTCGCCGAGGGCAGGCTGCACGCCCGGGAGAACCGCAGGCTGGAACGCGGGCTGCTGCCGACTCCGCTCCTGGACGGCTCCCCGCTGCACTTCGCCGCCCGCTACCGTCCGGGCCGCTCGCGCGCCCTGCTCGGCGGTGACTTCTACGACGTCGTCCGCACCCCTGACGGCACCGTGCACGCCATGATCGGCGACGTCTGCGGGCACGGCCCGGACGAGGCCGCCCTCGGCGTGGAGCTGCGGATCGCCTGGCGGGCGCTGACGCTGGCGGGCCTGTCGGGGGACGAACTGCTGGGCACGCTGCAGCAGGTGCTGGAACACGAGCGCGCGGACGACGAGATCTTCGCGACGCTCTGCACGGTGGACATCTCCCCCGACGGCCGGGAGGCGGGCCTGTGCCTGGCCGGCCATCCGTCACCGCTGCTCGCCCGCCCGGGGCACCCCGCGCGGCTGCTGCCGTACGACGACAACGGCCCCGCGCTCGGAATGCTGCCCGACGCCCGCTGGCCGCGTACCCAGGTGGAGCTGGGCACCGAGTGGAGCCTGATGCTCTACACCGACGGCCTGATAGAGGGGCGCGTCGGCGACAGCGGGGAGCGGCTCGGCCAGGACGGCATGGTCGGCATGGTCCGCCGCCAGCTCACCGACGGTCTGCGCGGCAAGGAACTGCTCCGGGCGGCGGTCAACGAGGTCCGCGACCTCAACGGCGGCGAGCTGACCGACGACGTGGCGCTGCTCCTCCTGGACCGGGTGCCGCAGCCGTGACCGCGGCCGAGCCGACCGCATCGGGTCGGCCCGGTCGGCTGCCGTCCCGTGTCGCCCGGTGCCTGTCTACCGTCCGCCGTTGTACGGGCCGTAGGGGCCGTCGCTGCTGGAGCCCCGGTGGCTGCGCCCGCCGCCGGAGAGGCCGCGCAGGGCGGGACGGACATCGACCATGTAGACGATGGTCGCGATCAGCCCGATGATCGGCAGGAACGACAGGATGTTGAAGATCAGGTTCACCACGAAGGCGAGCCCGAGGATGATCAGCCAGAACGGCTTGGTCTTCTTGTCCGCCGCGCGATAGGCGTCCTCGCGGCGGACGGCCGCGTCGATCAACGCGAAACCGCTGAAAACGATCAGGGCCATGCTCAGCAGCCACATGAACCCAGCGAAGCCCTGCATCAGCACAACGTCCACCACCCGACTCGGCTCGTCCTTACGCGGTCACCGTACCCGCAACCGCCGGCCGGCTATCCGTGCAACGGGCCGGACACCACGAGAGTGCCCGGCCCGTTCGGTTCCACCCCCGTTCACCGCCGCCGCTCCCCTCGCGGCGTCCTGGCTACTTGGCGGGCGGCGTCGTCTTCCTGGCCGCGGGCCTGCGCACCTGGTCCTTCCCGGCGGCGGCCTTCTTCGCCTCGTCCGAGGCGGTCGGAGCGGCCGTGCCGCCCTTGACGGCCTCGTCCTCCTTGATCTCGACGGCCTCGAGCTTCGGCTTGGGCTCGGCCTTCGGCTCGACGGCGACGGCGATGTCCTCGATGCCCTCGGCGGCCTCGCCGCGCCAGGTCTTCACGGCCTGCTCGCCGTGCTCGGCGACCTTCTCGTACGTCTCACGGGCCTTGACGGCGTACTCGGCGGCGACACCGACGCCGCGCAGGGCGAGGTCCTGAGCGGTCTCGCCGAACTTCTTGAGGTCGGTGTCGAGCGACCCGAAGAACTCGCCGACCTTGGCCTGGACGGTCTCCTGCGTCTCCTTGACCCTGCTGGTCGCCTTCTCCTGGACGGCCTTCGGGTCGGTGCGGCGCACGGCCTCGAAGCGCGAAGGGGCCTCGGTGCGGATCTGCTCCACCAGCCCCGGCACCTTCCTGGCCTGCTGCAGGGCGAGGTCGGCGGTGCCGGCGGCGAAGTAGAGGGGGGTCGGGTTGCTGAAGGTCTTGCGCAGGTCGTCGGTGATGGCCATGGTGAGGGTCCTCCCGGGTTCGTTCTCGGCTGAGGGTCTGTGTGATCCGCGGCGGCGGCCGGTGCCCTGGTCCGGCTCAGCCGGCCGTCTGCTGCGGATCGGTGTCGGTGTCGGTGCCACTGGCCTTGCGGGGCCGGCGCTCGGCGGACGGACCGCCCTTTCCGGAGGAGGGAGCCCGGCGCCCGGCGGACGCACCGCCACCGCCCCGGCGCCCCCGCCGTCGTATCCCGGCACCACCTCCGGAACCGTCCGTGGCGTCCGGAGCCTCCTCGTCGTCCGGAACCCCGGCTCCCCGAGCGGCACCGGCACCTCCGACGGCATCGACGGAGCCGACGGCGTCCACGCCACCGGCACTCCCCGTCGTCTCACCGCCCTCGGGACCCACAAACCCGTTCTCCTTGCGGAAGGACTCGTAGATCTGGAGCAGCACCTGCTTCTGACGTTCGGTCAGGGTGAGGTCGGCGAGGATGACGGCCCGTGTCTCCACGTCGTCGCGGTCCCGCTCGGCGTCGAGGATGCCGGCGCGCACGTACAGCGTCTCGGCGGAGATCCGCAGCGCCTTGGCGACCTGCTGCAGCACCTCCGCGCTCGGCTTGCGCAGCCCGCGCTCGATCTGGCTCAGATACGGATTGGACACCCCGGCGGCGTCGGCGAGCTGCCGCAGCGACAATTGCGCGTTGCGCCGCTGCTCCCGCAGGTAGTCACCGAGGTTGCCGACGTTGAGCGATGCCATGCCTCCACCCTGCCGCACGTCGCTAACTATTGCAAGCACCCGCTTGCAATAGTGCGCCGCGCCGTCCGCGGCCGGAGCCGGGACCGGACATGATCGCCTCGCTGGAGAGCACCCCTCGCCCGCACCGTCACCGGCCCGACACCCCTGCCGGGCTCTCGAAGCACCTGCGCCGGCGAACCGGCGGCATGATCGGAAGCCTCTCCCCCCTGATCCGGGCCGCGGCGATCTCCACCGTCCCCGACGGAAGCGAGCGCATTGCCAAGACCGTCCTGCGGAACATCCGGATCGACCATGACAGCGAATCGGACTCCCCGCCCGACGCAGGCAGGGGAACCGGCCGCACAGGCCGTTCGAGGCCGTCGCCCTGCGCCCATTGCAGCGTCCGCTCAAGCCCTTCCCGCGGGAGACCGCAGTCTCGTTCCCGGCCCGCCCCGCCACGGTCAACGCGATGCGCCCAGCGCCTTCAGCGGCCCTCCCACTGGCTGGACTCCCGGCTGGATCCGGTCGGCCGGCTCAGCGCCCTCAGCGGACACCCCCGGACCTCGATCCGATACGCGATCCCCCGCCGGGGGCGACAGGCGCCGAACCGTGGTTCATCCACCGACTCCGCGTGATCGCGCACCCCATCGAGGCGGCGACGGCACCCGACGCCGACGACTCCGGGCTCAGTTGATACTCCTGCTCCACCCACAGGTTCCGGCAGGGTTCAGGTTCTGGTAACCGGGACGAGGGTCAAGTACGTGACGCCGAGGACGTTGCGGTAGCCGTCGGCCCAGGACGACCGCTGGCGGTCGACTCGTTCGCGGGTCTCAGCGGCGAGTGGGTGGTCCGGGTTCGTGGCGAGCCAGAGTTCCGTGTCGTGGCGGTAGCCGGACTCGAACTCCTCCCACTCCTCACGGCTCGCCGACTCGATCCAGGCCGGCCGGAAGCCCGCCTCGACCGCGAGGTCGACGAGCGGTCCGAGCTGCAGGTGGTCGCCTGCGTGCGCCCCGGGCCACATGGCCGCGAGTTCCTCTCCCGTCGGGGCGCGGTCCCAGAAGCCCTCGCCCAGGACGACACGTCCGCCCGGGCGGACCAAGCGGCGCAGCTCGTGCAGTACGACGCCGGGATCGTACGGCTGCTCGGGGTCGCACAGCGCCTGACCGGCCCCCAGGCAGAGCACCACGTCCACGGGCCCGCGTGCCGTGCCGAGGGCCGACTCCTCGGTGAATTCGACCCGTCCGGCCAGTCCGCGCCCCTTCGCAAGGGCCCTTCCCCTGGCCAGATCCTCGGCGTTGATGTCGAGGCCCACGCCTGTCGATCCCGGGACGGACTCCAGGACGCGGAGCAGCAGTTCGCCCCAGCCGCAGCCGATGTCGAGGACGGTGGAGGGCGAGACGGCGGCGAGCCGCGCGACGATGCGGTCGGCGCGGGCTTCGGAGAGCGGTCCGTGGAAGGTCAGACTGCCGAGACGCGGGGGAAGACCGGAAGCGATTGCCATGGGGTGGAACGTTAGTTCTCCCCGGGTGACGTGCCGAGCGATTTAGATCCGGCTCGACCGTCCCGGACGACTGGCCCGCACCTGGTGTGCCCGCCGCGGATCCACCCCGATCGGCCGCACCCACAGCTTCACCCGCTCGCGGGCCGGGAGCTGAACGCCGCCGTTCTCACCCCTTCAGACGGCCTCCCGCACAGGGCGCCGGGCATCTGCCCACGGAACTCAGGTCTCAGATCGAGCAGGACGTCGGCCCTCGCCCCGTCTCGCTCGATCTGAGCCACCGCAGGTCACAGCATCGCGTTGACCCATTTTCATGGAGACGGGTCGACGACGGGTGGCGCCCGCGCGGGGCGACCACCGTGCCGGCGGGGTCGATGGGCCAGGG
>NZ_LIRG01000137.1 GCF_001419695.1 Streptomyces prasinopilosus | reverse complement strand
GCGCCGTCCCGATTGACGGCGGCCGTCAATCGGGGCGGCGCTGTCGGCGGCGGAGTGCACCATGAGGGCATGAGTGTGCGCATCGACATCTCGGGACTGCGGGAGGCGGGCGCGTCCCCCGCGCGGACGGAGCCGGGGGCCCGGGGGCGGATCGTCGCCGTGCCGTCCCCGCTGGCCGAACTCGGCATGGCGCTGCACGCACTGTCCGAACCGGCCCACCATCCCGGGCTCCAGAGCTGGGTGACGGGCGTGACCGCGCGCCTGGACCCGCACCTGGCGGACCGGATGTGCGAGGCCGACTTCCTGTGGCGCACGACGTTCTCGGACCTGTTCCTGGCGTGCGCGGGCGTCCCCGGCGGCGCGCTCCCCGGCACGGACCTCGCCGGGGAGCTGGAGCTGCTGGACAAACTGTCGGACGAGCAGTTCGTGGCGGCCGCGCTGGAGTTCACCTGCGCGTTCCCCTACGACGCGCCGGGTCCCGGCCCGCTCTCCGACGCGGGGATGCGCCACCGGGCGCTGGAGCTGGCCGCCGCGCGGGGGCCCCGGCAGGTGCGGTTCGCGGAGGGGCTGCTGGCCGATCCGCCCCGGATCCGGGCCTGGCTGCGGGAGTTCCTCCAGGACTGCGACGAGGCGTTCTTCGCCGAGGCGTGGTCCCGGCTGCGCCACCAGCTCGCCGCCGACACCCGGCTCAAGACGGACCTGCTGCGGCACAAGGGGCCGGCCGAGGCGCTGGCGTCGGTGTCCCCGGCGGTCACCGTCGACCTGGACGCCGGTCTGATCACCGTCGACAAACTCGGCGACGGCCGCACGGCCACGGCCGACGGCGGTCTGCTGCTGATCCCGACGAGCCTGGGCCGGCCGCACCTGATGGTCCTGCACCGGTACGGCTGGCGGCCGGTGCTGCACTACCCGGTCGGCTCCCCCGAACTCGCCGCGCCGCCGACGGTCGAGCAGCTGGCCCTGCGGATGACGGCGCTGTCCCACCCCGTCCGCATGCGGTTGTGCCGTCACCTCGCGCGCAGCGCGTACACCACCGGGGAGCTGGCCCAGGTGCACGGCATGACGGCCCCGGAGATATCCCGGCACCTGGGCGTGCTGAAGAAGGCGGGCCTGCTCACCACGCGCCGACGCGGCCGGTACGTCCTGCACCAGCTGGACGTGACGGTGGTGGCCCGGCTCGGCAGCGACTTCCTGGAGGGCGTCCTGCGCTGACGACGGCCCCGGACACGGACCGGACGGCGCGGGAGGTCAGTCGAAGCGGATGTGGCGGAGGCCGACGCCCGTCTGCCGCAGCCAGGTCCGCAGCCTGCCCTCGTTGTTGGGGCGCAGGGTGAGTCCGGCCAGGACGGCGATGCGGTCCGCCGTCCTCGGGACGGTCGTGCGGTCGGTCCACAGGTGCTCGGCGAACTCCGGTTCACCCAGCCGCTCCAGGCAGTGGTCGAGTCGCCGCACGGCCCAACTCTCGCGGCGCAGGCCCGCGTCCTTCCCGCCGACGTGCTTCATGAGCCGTCCGAAGCCGCGTCCGTTCAGCCGCGCCAGCACCGTCTCCCGTTCGGCGAGGAGGGTGAAGTGGCGGACGTCGTGACCGAGTTCGCGCAGCCGCCCCACGGTCTCGGCGAAGTGGCGCGGGTCCGTGACCGTCATGGGGGCGATCACGACGCCCTCGTGCCGGTTCAGGGCGAGGTCGAGGACCTCGACGACGCCCTGCCGCCAGGAGGCCAGGTCCCGGAAGTCGTCCCGGAGTTCCGGCGGGAGCGTCCGGTGCAGGCCGAAGCCGACGTGCTCGGGGTCGCAGACGACGCTGCCGGGCAGCCGGCGCCGTATCTCGTGCGCGGTCTGCGTCTTGCCGCCCCCGAAGGGACCGTTGATCCAGAGCAGCATGCGCAGACCCTACCGACGCGGGGCCGCCCGGTCAGCCCCGTGCGCGGGGCCGGTCCCGCGCGGGGTCAGCCCTGCCCGCCGGCCCGCACCAGTCCCGTCTCGTAGGCGAGGACCACCACCTGTACCCGGTCCCGCAGCCCCAGCTTGGTCAGGATGCGGCCCACGTGGGTCTTCACGGTCGCCTCCGACAGCACCAGGTGGGCCGCGATCTCGCCGTTGGACAGGCCCTGCGCGACCAGCACCATGACCTCCCGCTCCCGCTCGGTGAGCCGTTCCAGCTCCTTGTGCTGGGGCTGCCGGGTGGTGCTCGGCAGCATGGGGGCGAAGCGGTCCAGGAGCCGGCGGGTGGTGGACGGGGCGACCACGGCGTCGCCGCTGTGCACCGCGCGGATCGCGGCGAGGAGCTCGCCGGGCGGCACGTCCTTGAGCATGAAGCCGGAGGCGCCCGCCCTCAGCCCGGAGAAGGCGTACTCGTCGAGGTCGAAGGTGGTCAGGATCAGCACCTTGGGGGGATCGGTGTCCGCGCAGATCCGGCGGGTCGTCTCCACCCCGTCCAGCTTCGGCATGCGGACGTCCATGAGCACCACGTCGACGGCGGTGGACCGCAGCACCTGGAGGGCCTCCACGCCGTCGCCCGCCTCCGCCACGACCTCCATGTCCGGCTGGGCGGCGAGCACCATCCGGAACCCGGTGCGCAGCAGCACCTGGTCGTCGACGAGCATCACGCGGATCGCCATGAGGGCCTCTTCCCTGGTGCAGGAGGTGTTACAGGTGTCAGTCGCGGGCGTTCGGGGGTCAGGCGGGTTTGAGCGGCAGCAGGACGCTGATGCGGAACCCCCCGCCCGGCCGGGGGCCCGCGTCCAGGGTGCCGCCGACCATGCCGACCCGCTCGCGCATCCCGATCAGTCCGTGCCCCTGGCCGTCGAACCCGCCCTCCTCGTACAGCTCGTGCGGGGCGCCCTTGCCGTCGTCCTCGACGAGCAGGCCGAGGCCGTCGTCGAAGTACACCAGGCGCACGCTGGCGCCCGTGTCGGGTCCGCCGTGCTTGCGGGTGTTGGTGAGCGCCTCCTGCACGATGCGGTACGCGGTGAGTTCGAGGCCGCTGGGCAGGGGGCGCGGGGTGCCCTCGATCCTGAAGTCCACCGGCAGCCCGGATTCCCGGCACTGTTCGACGAGGTCCTCGATCTGCCGTACGTCGGGCTGCGGCACGTACTCCCCGGCCTCCTGGTGCTCGCCGGTGCGCAGGACGCCGAGCAGACGGCGCATCTCGGCGAGTGCCTGGCGGCCGGTGGAGGAGATCGTCTCCAGTGCCTTCCTGGCCTGGTCGGGCGCCGCGTCGAGGACGTAGGCGGCGCCGTCGGCCTGCACCACCATCACCGACACGTTGTGCGCGACGACGTCGTGCAGTTCGCGCGCGATGCGGGCGCGCTCGGCGGCGACCGCGACCTTCGACTGCGCCTCGCGCTCCTTCTCGAGCCGCGCGGCGCGTTCCTCGAGCTGGGCGAAGTAGGCGCGCCGGGTGCGCATGGAGTCGCCGAGCACCCAGGCGAGGACGAAGGGCACGGTCTGGAACACCACCATGGCGATGTTGCCCGCCACGCTCACGTCCTCGAACGGCCAGCGCACCTGCGCCACCGGCGCCGCGCACAGGCCGGCGCCGAGCGCGAGGCGGGAGGCCCAGCGGGCGCCGACGGCGGCGACCGTGTAGACGATCACCAGCATGGCGAAGTCGGCGGGCAGGACCGCCACGTCGAGGACCACCTGGAGCAGGCCCACCGCGACGGCCAGGACCAGCATCCGCTCCGGCATCCGGCGGCGCAGCGCGACGACCAGGGAGAGCAGCAGCACGACCGGCACGGTCACGGCCGTCGGCGGGGTCCCGCGGCCCTCCTCGACGGGCGCTCCGCTGAACCACGAGATCCCGAACAGGACCACGGCCCAGAAGCCGTCGACCCAGGCCGGGTGTCTGCGGAGGAAATCGTAGAGGCGCTGCACGCGGTCCAGCGTAGGGAAGCGAAATGCGTGCAGGGGTCAACCGGAGGGCCGATACCCGGTCCGCACGCGTACTCCCCAAGGTGGAGGCCCGGTACGTCCCCGCGCGTAACCTGGGCCGATGACGACGGAGGCGGGAGCGGGAGGCGGGCCGCGCGGGTGGCGGGCGGCGACCCGGGCCGCCCTGTACGGGCCGGAGGGGTTCTACCGCGGTCCGGAGGGCCCCGCCGGGCACTTCCGTACGTCGGTGCACGCCTCGCCGTTGTTCGCGGGGGCCGTGGCGCGCCTGCTGTGCCGGGTCGACGAGGCGCTGGGCCGGCCCGCCGCGCTCGACTTCGTGGACATGGCGGCGGGGCGGGGCGAGCTGGCCGCCGGTGTGCTCACCGCGCTGCCCGCCGACGTGGCGGCACGCACGCGCGTGTACGCCGTCGAACTCGCCGGCCGTCCCGCCGGCCTCGACCGGCGGATCGAGTGGCGGGCCGAGCCGCCGGAGCGGATCACGGGGCTGCTGTTCGCCAACGAATGGCTGGACAACGTGCCCCTGGAGGTCGCCGAGACCGACGCGGAGGGCGTCCCCCGGCTGGTCCTGGTGCGCGACGACGGAACGGAACTGCTCGGGCCGCCGGTCACCGGCCCGGAGGCGGAGTGGCTGGCCCGGTGGTGGCCCCTCGCGGGCGGGCGCTCCGCGGCGGACGGCGGGGAGACCGCGGACGCGGAACCCGCGGAGGGGGGAGCCACGGGTGCCGAAGCCGTTCCGGGAGCCACGGGCGCGGCGGGGCTGCGTGCGGAGATCGGGCTGCCCCGGGACCTGGCCTGGGCGTCGGCGGTCGGGACGCTCGCACGGGGGCTCGCGGTCGCCGTGGACTACGCGCACACGGCGGGCGCGCGCCCGCCCTTCGGAACGCTCACCGGCTTCCGGGAGGGGCGCGGGACGGCGCCCGTACCGGACGGGTCGTGCGACATCACCGCGCACGTCGCCCTGGACGCCTGCGCGGCGGCCTGCCCGCTCCCCGGCGCCCGTCTGCTCCCCCAGCGGGCCGCCCTGCGCGCCCTGGGCCTCACCGGTGCGCGTCCCCCGCTCGCCCTCGCCTCCACCGACCCCGCCGGTTACGTGCGGGCCCTGGCGGCCGCCTCCCAGGTCGCCGAACTCGTCGCACCGGGCGGGCTCGGCGACTTCGGGTGGCTGCTGCAGCCGGTCGGGATCCCGGACGTGCTCGCGGACGCCCCCTGAGCCGGACGCCGGCCCCGCGCCTTCCCGTCCCGCCGCCTCCGTGCCGCCTACTTGTCGATGTCCCCCACCACGAAGAACATCGACCCCAGGATCGCCACCATGTCCGAGACCAGCGTCCCCGGCAGCAGTTCGGTGAGCGCCTGGATGTTGTTGTAGGACGCCGAGCGCAGCTTCAGCCGGTACGGCGTCTTCTCCCCCTTGCTGACCAGGTAGTACCCGTTGATGCCGAGCGGGTTCTCGGTCCACGCGTAGGTGTGCCCCTCGGGTGCCTTGAGCACCTTCGGGAGCCGCTGGTTGACGGGGCCCGGGGGCAGCTCGGCGAGCCGGTCGAGGCAGGCATCCGCGAGGTCGAGGGCGTGGTACGTCTGCTCCAGGAGGCATTCGAAGCGGGCGAGGCAGTCGCCCTCCTCGCGGGTCACCACCTTCAGGACGTCCGCCAGCTCGCCGTACGCGAGGTACGGCTCGTCGCGGCGCAGGTCGAGATCGACGCCCGAGGCGCGGGCGATCGGCCCGCTCACCCCGTACGCGTGCACGGCCGCCGGGGAGAGGACGCCGACCCCGCGCGTGCGGCCGCGGAAGATCTCGTTGCCGAGCACCAGGTCGTCGAAGCGGTCCATGCGGGAGCGCACGTCGGCGACGGCGCCGCGCGCCCGGGTGGTCCAGCCCGCCGGAAGGTCCTCCTTGAGGCCGCCCACGCGGTTGAACATGTAGTGCATGCGCCCGCCGGAGACCTCCTCCATGACGTGCTGGAGCTCCTCGCGCTCGGTGAAGGCGTAGAACATCGGGGTGATGCCGCCGAGTTCCAGCGGATAGGAGCCGAGGAACATCAGGTGGTTGAGCACCCGGTTCAGCTCCGCGAGCAGTGTGCGCAGCCACACCGCGCGCTCGGGGACCTCCATGCCGAGCATCCGCTCCACGGCGAGGACCACGCCCAGTTCGTTGGAGAACGCCGACAGCCAGTCGTGCCGGTTGGCCAGCATGATGATCTGCCGGTAGTCCCGCGCCTCGAACAGCTTCTCCGCGCCCCGGTGCATGTAGCCGATCACGGGCTCCGCGCTGGTGATCAGCTCGCCGTCCAGGACGAGCTTCAGCCGCAGCACCCCGTGCGTGGACGGATGCTGGGGTCCGATGTTGAGCACCATGTCGGTGCTCTCCGCGGCGCCGCCGATGCCGACCGTGGTCTCCGTCGTAGGAGTCATGCACACAGTCTCCCCTACGTACGCTGGGGCCATGGAGACGGGGAACCCGCGCGACGCGGGTACGGCGGGGCCGGAACGGCCCGCCGAGGAGACGGCGGCCGCGGCGGCCACCGGGACGGCGGCGGAGTCGTCGGCGGGACCGGTGACAGGATCGGCGGCGGGACCGGTCGCGGCGACGGAAGCGGTGGAACCGGTGGTCCCTTCCGGCGCGCCGGTGCCCCCCGGTGGCGAGCCGAAGTGGATCGCGCTGCCGCCGGGGCTGCTGAAGGTGCGCCGGCTGATGCTGGTGGTGTGGCTGGGGCTGCTCACGCTGGCCGCCGGGCTGGTCCCGGGCCTGCTGGCCGGGCCCGGCTGGGCCGCGTTCGCCCTGCTGCCGCTGGCCCTGCTGGTCTGGGGCTGGGTGATGCTGGAGCGCAACTGGCGCTCCTGGCGGTACGCCGAGCGCTCCGACGACCTGCTGATCAGCCGGGGCGTCCTGTGGCGCCGGGAGACGGTCGTGCCGTACGGGCGGATGCAGCTGGTCGAGGTGACGTCCGGGCCCCTCGAACGGCACTTCGGGCTGGCCAGCGTGCAGCTGCACACGGCGGCCGCGGCGACCGACGCCACCATCCCCGGTCTCGTCCCGGAGGAGGCGGAACGACTGCGCGACCGGCTCACCGAGCTGGGCGAGGCCCGGTCGGCCGGGCTGTGACCGCCGACCCGGCCTCCGGGGCCGTACGCGAGCGGCGGCCCGTGATCGAGCGCCGGCTGCACCCCGTCACGCCGTTCAGGCGGGCGTGGGCGCCCGTCGCGGTCGTCATCGGGTGGGCGCTGCACGACCCGGACCAGGCACAGCGCCAGCTGACCCGGCTGACGACGACCACCCTGCTGGTCGGCCTCGGCGTCCTCATCCCGGCCGCCGCCCTCTACGGCTTCCTGACCTGGTGGTTCACCCACTTCGCGGTGACCGACAGCGAACTGCGCATCCGCACCGGGCTGTTGTTCCGGCGTACCGCGCACATCCGGCTGGAGCGGATCCAGGCCGTCGACGTCACCCAGCCGCTGCTCGCGCGGGTCGCGGGCGTGTCCAAGCTCAGACTCGACGTCATCGGGACCGAAAAGAAGGACGAGCTGGCCTTCCTGGGCGCCGACGACGCCCGCGCGCTGCGTGCCGAACTGCTCGCGCGGGCGGCCGGTTTCGCGCCCGAGACGGCGCACGAGGTGGGGGAGGCCCCGTCCCGGCAGCTGCTGCGCGTGCCGCCCGGCGTCCTCGCCCTCTCCCTCCTGCTGACCGGCGCGACCTGGGGCTGGCTGCTCGCCGCCGTCGTCGCGCTGCCCCTGCTGTGGACGGTCACCCACAGCCTGTGGACACTCCTCGCCGCCGCCGTCCCGATGATCGGCGCGGCGGGCGCGAGCACCGTCGGCCGGTTCGTCACCGAGTACGACTGGACCCTGGGCGAGTCGCCCGACGGGCTGCGGATCGACCACGGCCTCCTCGACCGGGCGCACGAGACGGTGCCGCCGGGGCGGGTGCAGACCGTGCGGATCGTGGAGCCGCTGCTGTGGCGACGCCGGGGCTGGGTGCGGGTGGAGCTCGACGTGGCGGGCTCGTCCAACTCCCTGCTGCTGCCGGTCGCTCCGCGCGAGATCGCCGAGTCCGTCGTCGCGCGGGTGCTGCCCGGCGTCGGCGTGCCGTCGCACGCGGAGCTGTCCCGGCCGCCGCGGCGCGCGCGGTGGTGCGTGCCGGTGTGGTGGCGCGGCTACGGGCTCGCCGTCACCGGCACCGTGTTCGCCGCGCGGCACGGTCTGCTGACCCGGACCGTCGCGCTGGTGCCGCACGCCAAGGTGCAGAGCGTCCGCCTGGCCCAGGGTCCCTGGAAGCGCGCCCGGGGCGTCGCGGACGTCCATGTGGACACCGGGGCCGACAAGTCCGTGACGGCCCGGCTCCGGGACGCCGACGAGGCGGCCGGGCTGCTGCGGGCCCAGGCCGAACGCTCCCGCACCGGCCGCCGGGACGCCCGTCCGGACCGCTGGATGGCCTGACCCGGGTGCCGGAGGTCCGGCACCCGGCCCGGACGCGCGAACGGGGTCCCGCACGTCTGCCGTGCGGGACCCCGTTCGCGTGGCTCCGTCCGCCGGGGCGGCTGCCGCGTGCTCTCCCGGGCCTCAGGAGACCGCGCTGCGCAGCCCCTTCGCACCGGTCCCGGGCCCGGTCTCCGTCCGTTCCGCCGTCCCTCCGCCGGCCGGTTCCGGCTCGTCGTGCGCCGTCAGGTCGATGACCCGGCCGCCGCCCCGCGCGTCCTCGGCCGGCTCGAACTCCGGCTCGGCCCCGGCCCCGTGCGGAGCCGGCGCCTCCTCCTCGGCCGCGGTGGCCTCCGGCTCGTTCTGCGTGCCGAAGAAGTCGAAGGCGCCGTCGGACACCGGGCGCCGGACGGGCTCGGTCGGCGGTACCACCGCGACCGCGGTCGGCACGGTGAAGTGCCCGGCGGGCGGCCGCCGCACGGAACTGCCGGGCGGGGCGGGCTGTGCGGACCGGGCCGGCCGCTCGGGCGCGGTGCCGGTGGCCGCGGTGCCGGTGTCCGGGGTGCCGGTGTCCGGGGTGCCGGTGTCCGGGGTGCCGGTGTCCGGGCCGGGGGAGGCGGCCGTGCGCCCCTGCTCGGCGTCCGTCCGGGACCGTCCCTCCGCCCCGTCCTGCCGCGGCTGCGGCGACCCCGGCTTCGGCGACTCCGGCTTCGGCGACTCCGGCTGCGGCATCCTCGTCCCGGAGGGCCCGGGACCGTCGTCCTCGGGAGCGCCGGCGCCCGGGGCGCCGTCGGCAGCGACCGGGGCCTCATCGGCCCTCGGCTCCGCGGCTTCCGCGGCCCCCGTGCCGGGCGCGTCCGGCGTACCGGCGGCGGCATCGGTGACGTCCCGCGCGGGGCGGGCGTCCCCCTCGCCGCCGGCGGCGAGCCGTGCCAGCGCCGCGTCGGCCCGCAGGAACAGTGCGGCCCCCGCCGGCGAGAAGACCCGGAGGGCTTCGGGCCGCCCGGCCCCCTCCCCGCCGTCCGTGGACACCTCGGACCCGGACGCCCCGGCTCCGGACGGGGCCGTCGTCCCGCCCTCGGGTCCGCCCGCGGTCCTGGCCGCCGGCACGGTCGCCTCGTCGCCGGGCGCGGCACCGGGCACGGGGACCGACGGTCCCGCCGTCAGCGCGCGGGCCGGGACCGCCGCCTCGATCTCGAGCACCCGGCGCTCCTCCAGGACCGTCGCCCGGTCGGTCTCCGCCGCGGCGTACCGCCTGAGCAGTGCCGCGTGCTCGTTGCGCAGCCCGGTCAGTTCCGTGCGCTTGGCGCGCAGCCGCTGCTCCAGTTTGAGGCGCAGTTCGCGCGACTCCTCGAGGTCGGACTCCAGTTCGGCGACCCGCTCCTCGAAACGCCACTCGTCGCCGGCACGCGCGCGCGTGAGGTCGGCGACCTGCTTGCCGGCCTGGACGTCCCAGTGCCGCATGACGACCGCACCGAGGACCGCCACGGCCGCCGCGGCAGCGGCCAGGAGGCGAAGCGCCGTCGGTTGTGTGAACACCCAGGGCCCCAGGGCACAGACGAGCGAGACGCCTGCGATCGCCGACGGGGGCAACATCCTGTGCAGGGGCGGGGAATGACGGTGACGTCCACGTGGCATGGCCAGAAACTTACCGCGCGTGGAGGAATGTTGGAGCCCCGCCCCGTAAAAACCAAAGTCGCGCCGGGGCATTCACAGGGCATCGGGGAACTCCCGCGAACCGTGAATGGACCGGCGCCGCAATTATCAAGATCATTTTCTGGCCGGGAAGCCGGTTCCGCCACCCGTCCGTCCCTCGCCGAACCGCCTCCCGCGCCGGGGACGAGCCCGTCCCGGGCCGGGCCGGGACCCGTTTCGCACCGCTCCTCCGGCCCCCGCCGGTCCACCCGGGCCCGCGCCCGGAAAACCTGCTCCGGGGCAAGGGAGTGGCGTCCGAGTCGTACCCATGTCGCGTTCCGGGACTCCTCCTTCCCGGCCAGGCCGCTTTGCGGGAGGCCCCGCCACTTAGCGGGAAGCCCCACCGCTTAGCGGGAGGCCCGGGAAGATCCCGACACCTCCACCGGTCATCTCGCACCCGCCGGAAATACCGGGGCGCGGTCCGGCTCCGGAACTCCGGTCCCCCGCGTCCGGGCCACAAGGAATCGGAGGGCGGGGAACCGGAGCGGGCCCCCGTCCGTCTCCCCGCACGTCCGCCGTGCCTCCCGCACGCCTGCGCCGCGCCTCTCCGGATCCACGTGCTTCCGGGACCCGTCCTGGGCCTACGCTGAACATATGAGCAACAGGAGCGGACACCTTCACGTCTCGGGCCTCCCCCACTGGGACCGCTGCGCGGTCATGGGCGTCGTGAACGTGACGCCCGACTCCTTCTCCGACGGGGGCCGCTGGTTCGACACGACGACCGCCGTCAAGCACGGCCTCGACCTGGTCGCCCGGGGTGCCGACCTGATCGACGTCGGCGGGGAGTCCACCCGTCCCGGCGCCACGCGGGTGGACGAGGCGGAGGAGCTCAGGCGCGTCATCCCCGTGGTCCGGGGGCTCGTCTCCGAGGGCGTCACGATCTCCGTCGACACCATGCGCGCCTCCGTCGCCGAGCGGTCCCTCGCGGCGGGCGCCGCGCTCGTCAACGACGTCAGCGGCGGTCTCTCCGACCCCGCCATGATCCCCGTGGTCGCCGACGCGGGCGCCCCCTTCGTCGTCATGCACTGGCGCGGCCTGCTGGAGGGCGGCAACGTGAAAGGCGTGTACGCCGACGTCGTCACCGAGGTGGTCGACGAACTCCGCGCGCGCGTGGACGCCGTGCTGGAGGGCGGCGTCGCCGCCGACCGCGTGATCGTCGACCCCGGGCTCGGCTTCTCCAAGGAGGCCGAGCACGACCTCGCCCTCCTGGCCCGTCTCGACCGGCTCCGGGCGCTCGGCCACCCGCTGCTCGTGGCCGCGTCCCGCAAGAGGTTCCTCGGCCACGTCCTGGCCGGCCCGGACGGCGCACCCCCGCCCGCCCGGGAACGCGACGCGGCGACCGCCGCCGTCTCCGTCCTCGCCGCCCGGGGCGGCGCCTGGGCGGTCCGCGTGCACGAGGTGCGCGCCACCGCGGACGCCGTACGGGTCGTCCGGGCCGTCGAGGGGGCGCGTACCCCGGACGACACGCCCCCCGCACCCGGCGCGCACGGTGCCGAGGGGACCCGGTGAGCGCCCCGCACACCGATGTCGAGCAGGTCGAAGCCACCAACGCCGCCTTCTACGAGGCGCTCGAGCAGGGCGATTTCGAAGAGATCGCGTCGCTCTGGCTGACCCCGGCCGACCTGGGCGTCGACGAGTCCTACCACGACCCGGCGGACGCCGGCGTGATCTCCTGCGTGCACCCCGGCTGGCCGGTGCTCACGGGACGCGGCGAGGTGCTCCGGTCGTACGCCCTGATCATGGCGAACACCGACTACATCCAGTTCTTCCTCACCGACGTGCACGTCTCCGTCACGGGCGACACCGCCGTCGTGAGCTGCACCGAGAACATCCTCAGCGGCGGCCCCGCCCCGAAGGCGGGCGAGGAGCTCGGCCCCCTGCTGGGCCAGCTGGTCGTCGCCACCAACGTGTACCGGCGCACCCCCTCGGGCTGGAAGCTCTGGTCCCACCACGCCTCCCCCGTCCTCGCCGAGAACGACGGGGCCGAGGACCCGGAGGCCCCCGACGACACCGGACCCCCCTCCTGAGACGGCGGGCCGGCCGCAGGCCCCTTCACGACCGCCGGGCGGGGACCGACTGCAGGCCCCTTGACGACCCCGGGCGGGGCCCGGCCACCGGACCGGTCCGACCGCCGGGCGGGTCCCGGCCTCGGGTCCGGCCGCTCCCCCCGTCCCCGCCGTCCCCCTTCGCCCGGGAAGCGGCGGGGACCGCCCCCGTCCGGGCACGGGTCGCCACCCGTCCGCGGCCCCGGGCCCTCCCGGGGAGAACGCACGGTGAAACCCCCAACACGCGGCGGAGCCGCCCCCTCGGGGTCCGCCCGCCGGTACCCGCGGGTAAATTCGACTGTGGCAAGGGCGCCGTCCGCACGCGGTGCCGACCGGCCGGACCGACTACTGCAGGAGTGGATTCGTGGATCGTGTCGCGCTGCACGGCCTGAAGGCCCGCGGGCATCACGGGGTCTTCCCCAAGGAACGCGAAGAGGGCCAGACCTTCATCGTGGACCTGGTGCTCGGCCTGGACATCCGGCCGGCCGCGGCCCACGACGACCTGACGAAGACCGTGCACTACGGCATCGTGGCGGAGGAGGTCGTGGCGATCGTCCGGGGAGAGCCCGTCAACCTCATCGAGACGCTCGCCGAACGCATCGCGCAGGTCTGCCTCAAGCACGACGTGGTCCGGGAGGTCGAGGTCCGCGTCCACAAGCCGGACGCGCCGATCACCGTGCCCTTCGACGACGTGACCGTCACCATCATCCGGAGCCGCGCATGACCAGGCCGTCCACCCGGGGCCACACCGACCCGACCGTCCAGCCCGTTCCCCCCTCCGTGGTCGAGCGGGTGGACGCCGCCGACGCCACCCTGCACGACCCGAAGACGGCCGTCGTCTCCCTGGGCTCCAACCTCGGCAACCGGCTGGAGACCCTCCAGGGGGCCGTCGACGCCCTGGAGGACACCCCCGGCATCCGCGTCAGGGCGGTGTCGCCCGTGTACGAGACGGAGCCGTGGGGCGTCGAGCCCGGCAGCCAGCCCTCGTACTTCAACGCGGTCGTGGTCCTGCGGACCACCCTGCCCCCGTCCTCCCTGCTGGAACGGGCCCACGCGGTCGAGGAGGCCTTCCACCGGGTGCGCGACGAGCGCTGGGGCCCGCGCACCCTGGACGTGGACATCGTCTCCTACGCGGGCCTCCTCTCCGACGACCCGCGGCTGACCCTCCCCCACCCCCGCGCCCACGAGCGCGCCTTCGTGCTGGTCCCCTGGCACGACGTCGACCCCGAGGCCGAACTCCCCGGGCGCGGCCCCGTCGCCGCACTGCTGGACACGGTCGCCCGGGAGGGCGTCACGCCCCGCGGCGACCTGGAACTCCGGCTGCCCGAGTAGCCGTTAAGGTCGACAGGACCGCACACCGGGGCACCGGGGGAACCGAAGGGACACCGAGGGACACCGTGAGAGAGCTGCGCATCCGGGTGCTGGCCGGCGTCTTCGTCGTGGCCGGCGTCCTGTCCTGGGCCGGCGCCCGCCTCTGGAACTCCCTCGGCACCCTGCCGAGCGTTCCCCTGGCCGCACCGGTCGTCCTCGCCCTGATCGCCGTGGTCCTCACGGCCACGGCGCTGTCCCTGCGCGCCCGGCTCCGGGACCAGCGCGAGCGGCGCCCCGGCGCCAAGGGCGTCGACCCGATGATGGCGGCCCGCGCGGTCGTCTTCGGCCAGGCCAGTGCCCTGGTCGCCGCCCTCGTCGCCGGCATGTACGGCGGCACCGGCGTCTTCCTCCTGGAGTCCCTCGACGTCCCCGCCCGCCGCGACCAGGCCATCTACGCGGGGGCCTCGGTCGTGGCGGGGATCACCGTCATAGCGGCCGCCCTCTTCCTGGAGCGCGTCTGCAGGCTTCCGGAGGACGACGACGACCACGACGGCAGGGGCACGGCCCCGGCCGCCTGACGTCCGCTCAGCTCGTCGCGCCCCGGGCTCGCCGTCCCCACCGGCGCGCCGCGCCCCGGGCTCGCCGCCTCAGCGCGCCATGATCAGGCTCATCGCCTCGTTGCGCGTCGCCGCGTCCCGCAACTGCCCGCGTACGGCCGACGTGAGGGTCTTCGCGCCGGGCTTGCGGATCCCCCGCATCGACATGCACATGTGCTCGCACTCGATCACCACGATCACCCCGCGCGGCTCCAGGATCTCCATCAGGGAGTCCGCGATCTGGGTGGTGAGTCGTTCCTGCACCTGCGGGCGCCGGGCGTAGACGTCCACGAGCCGGGCCAGCTTGGACAGCCCCGTGATCTTCCCGCTGGTGGACGGGATGTATCCGACGTGGGCCACCCCGCGGAACGGCACCAGGTGGTGCTCGCAGGTCGAGTACACCTCGATGTCCTTCACCAGCACCATCTCGTCGTGGCCGATGTCGAACGTCGTGGTCAGCACGTCCTCGGGCTTCTGCCACAGGCCCGCGAATATCTCCTTGTAGGCCCTCGCCACCCGGCCCGGCGTCTCCTGCAGGCCCTCCCGGTCGGGGTCCTCGCCGACCGCGATCAGCAGTTCGCGTACGGCGTTCTCGGCCCGCTTCTCGTCGAACTCGCCGAGGGTGGCCTCGCCGCCCAGCGTCACGGGGTCGGTCATGTGATGCCTCGTTCCTGTGCCTGCGCACGCGCCGGAAGGACGCGTCCTCAACTGCGGATACACAAACAAATGCCGCGCCCCCCAGGCTAGAACCAGGGGTGCGCGGCATCCATTCCGGGCCCGGTGGGGACCACCGGGGGCCGGTCAGCTCTCGGGACGGTCCTCCGGAGCCGGCTCGGGCACCGGGTCGGGCTCGACGACGGTGCTCTTCACGGTCGAGATGGCCGGCGTCGCGCCGTTCGCCCCGTTCGTCAGTGCCAGCTCCTTGGGGGAGAGCACCGGCGGGCGGGTGGACGGCGTGCGGCGGGAGGAGCCGGTCCAGGCGGGCCTGGCCGGACGCTTGACGATCGACGCGAAGATCTCGGCGATCTCCTCCTTGCCCAGCGTCTCCCGCTCGAGGAGCGCGAGGACCAGGTTGTCGAGGACGTCGCGGTTCTCGACCAGGATCTCCCACGCCTCGTTGTGCGCGGTCTCGATGAGCTTCTTGACCTCTTCGTCGACCAGCGCGGCGATCTCCTCCGAGTAGTCGCGCTGGTGAGCCATCTCACGCCCGAGGAACGGCTCGGAGTTGTCGCCACCGAACTTGATCGCGCCCAGCCGCTCGGTCATGCCGTACTGCGTGACCATCGCGCGGGCCAGACCGGTGGCCTTCTCGATGTCGTTGGCCGCACCGGTGGTCGGGTCGTGGAAGACGAGTTCCTCGGCCGCGCGGCCGCCCAGCATGTAGGCCAGCTGGTCCAGCATCTCGTTGCGCGTGGTCGAGTACTTGTCCTCGTCCGGCAGCACCATCGTGTAGCCGAGGGCGCGGCCCCTGGACAGGATCGTGATCTTGTGGACGGGGTCGGCGTTCGGGGAGGCCGCCGCGACCAGGGCGTGTCCGCCCTCGTGGTACGCGGTGATCTTCTTCTCCTTGTCCGACATGATCCGGCTCCGCTTCTGCGGGCCCGCGACCACGCGGTCGATCGCCTCGTCCAGCATGTGGTTGTCGATCAGCTTCTGATCGCTGCGCGCGGTCAGGAGCGCGGCCTCGTTCAGCACGTTGGCCAGGTCGGCACCCGTCATGCCGGGGGTGCGGCGGGCGACGGCCGACAGGTCGACGTCCGGAGCGACCGGCTTGCCCTTCTGGTGGACCTTGAGGATCTCCAGCCTGCCCTGCATGTCCGGACGGTCGACCGCGATCTGCCGGTCGAAGCGGCCGGGACGCAGCAGGGCCGGGTCGAGGATGTCGGGCCGGTTCGTGGCGGCGATGAGGATCACGCCGCCCTTCACGTCGAAGCCGTCCATCTCGACGAGGAGCTGGTTCAGGGTCTGCTCGCGCTCGTCGTGACCACCGCCGAGGCCGGCGCCGCGATGGCGGCCGACCGCGTCGATCTCGTCGACGAAGACGATCGCCGGGGCGTTGGCCTTGGCCTGCTCGAACAGGTCACGGACCCGGGAGGCACCGACACCGACGAACATCTCGACGAAGTCGGAACCGGAGATCGAGTAGAAGGGGACACCGGCCTCGCCCGCGACGGCGCGCGCGAGCAGGGTCTTACCGGTTCCGGGCGGGCCGTACAGCAGCACGCCCTTGGGGATCTTCGCCCCGACGGCCTGGAACTTCGCGGGCTCCTGCAGGAACTCCTTGATCTCGTGGAGTTCCTCGACCGCCTCGTCCGATCCGGCGACGTCGGAGAACGTCGTCTTCGGCGTGTCCTTGGTGATGAGCTTCGCCTTGGACTTGCCGAATTGCATGACGCGGGAGCCGCCGCCCTGCATCTGGTTCATCAGGAAGAGGAAGACCACGACGATGAGGACGAAGGGCAGCAGCGACAGCAGAATGCTCACGAACGCGTTCTGCTTCGACGGCGAGACCGTGTAGCCGTCCGGGATCTGCTTGTTCTGGAACTTGTCCTGCAGCGTGTTGGCGATGGTGACGCCCTGGTCACCGATGTAGCTCGCCTGGATCTTCGAGCTGTCCTTGACCTTTTCGCCGTTCTTGAGCTCGACCTTGATGATCTGTTCGTCACCGGTGGTCAGCTTGGCCGACTCGACTTTGTTCTCGTTGATCGCCTGGACGACCTCGCCGGTGTCCACCGTCTTGTAGCCGCCGGAAGAGCCGACGACCTGCATCAACACGACCACGGCGAGGACGGCCAGCACGATCCACATGACCGGCCCACGGAAGTATCGCTTCACGTCCATCCATACGGAGCGGTGCCGCCCCGTCCCTCCTGCCATAGTGAGTTTGATAAAGACTGTTCTTCGGACGGTACCCCAGCATTGCCCCCCGAAGCTGCGAGGGACAGTCGGCATTCGCGTCCACGCATGCTCCAACGGCGCGGACGCCGCCGGGGTTCCCGATCAATACGGCGTTGCGGCCGCGGTTGCTCAGCCGCCGTAGACGTGGGGCGCGAGCGTCCCCACGAACGGGAGGTTGCGGTACTTCTCGGCGTAGTCGAGGCCGTAGCCGACGACGAACTCGTTGGGGATGTCGAAACCGACCCATTCCACGTCGATGTTGACCTTGGCGGCCTCGGGCTTGCGCAGGAGCGTGCACACCTTGAGGGAGGCGGGCTCGCGCGAGCCGAGGTTGGAGATCAGCCACGACAGGGTCAGGCCGGAGTCGATGATGTCCTCGACGATCAGGACGTGCTTGCCCTTGATGTCGGTGTCGAGGTCCTTGAGGATCCGCACCACGCCGGAGGACTGGGTGCCCGCCCCGTACGAGGATACGGCCATCCAGTCCATCGTGACCGGGGTGGACAGCGCCCGCGCGAGGTCGGCCATGACCATCACCGCGCCCTTGAGGACGCCGACGATCAGCAGCTCCTTGCCCGCGTACTCCGCGTCGATCTTCGCGGCCAGCTCGGCCAGCTTGGCGTCGATCTCTTCCTTGGTGATGAGCACCTTCTCGAGGTCGGCACCCATGTCTTTCGCGTCCACCCGCATCACTTTCGGTCGTCCCACCGGCTGTCCCGTACCGTCCGCGGCTCTGCCGAGGATACGTTTTTCAGCCTTGCCGAATCACCAGTCTGCCACCCTGGCGGCGGGCCACGACCCGGCCGGGGAGATTGATGGCCCCCTGACCGCGCCAGCCGGTGATCAGCCGGTCCACCTCCTCGATGTGCCGAGCGAACAGCGAACCGGCCGGGGCTCCCGCGTCGATGGCCGCACGCCGCAGCACGCGGCGGCGCACGGCGGGCGGGAGGGCGTTCAGCCCCGCGCACTCCAGCCGGCCGTCGGCGTCGCGGACGCCGGCCTCGGCCCGGCCGGCCCAGGCGTCGAGGGCGTCGGCGTCGTCGCGGGAGAGCTGGGCCGTCCGGGCGAGCGCCTCGACGACGCCCTTGCCGAGGGCCTTCTCCAGGGCGGGCAGGCCCTCGTGCCGCAGCCGGGAGCGGGTGTAGGCGGGATCGGTGTTGTGCGGGTCGTCCCAGACGGGGAGGGACTGGGCCATGCACGCCTTGCGGGCCGTCTGCCGGTCGAGGCGCAGGAAGGGCCTGCGGTAGCGGCCGGCGGTTCCCGAGACCGCGGCCATTCCGGACAGGGAGCGGATGCCGGAGCCGCGGGCGAGCCCCAGCAGGACGGTCTCGGCCTGGTCGTCGCGGGTGTGACCGAGCAGGACGGCGGCGGCCCCGTGCCGTTCGGCGGCGGCGTCGAGGGCGGCGTAGCGGGCGTCGCGGGCGGCGGCCTCGGGCCCGCCGCCGCGGCCGACGGTGACGGCGACGGCCTCGACGGGGTCGAGGCCCAGCCCGCGCAGGCGCAGGGACACCTCGGCGGCCCGCAGGTCGGAGCCGGCCTGGAGGCCGTGGTCGACGGTGACACCGCCGGCGCGCACGCCGAGGCGGGGGGCCTCGAAGGCGAGGGCGGAGGCGAGCGCCAGGGAGTCCGCGCCGCCGGAGCAGGCGACCAGCACGAGCGGGGAGGTGTCACGCTCGCGCGGGACGCCGGGGACGCGGCCGGGCCCGTCGGAGGGCCGGCCGGACCCGCCGGGGTCCCGGGGGTGCTCGTCGGTGTTCCGGGTGTGTTCGTCGAGGATGTCGTGGAGTACGCGGCGGACCGCCAGGCGTATCGCCGCGACCGCGGGATGGGGACCCATGTCCGGTTCCCTTCATGAAGTTTTCGGGGGGTGAGCCCGTGTCGGTCACTCAGCGTGTGTAAATGGTGACAGAGAAGGGCCGATCCCCGAGCATTGCACGCCTCCTCTTCGCTCACGGTCCCTCGGACGGGTGATTGAGGGTCCGTCCGCCGGATGCGCCCCGTGCCGCCCCATGTGGCCCTGTTCGCAACCCTGTTACCGGGCGCCGCGCCGCCGGGCGCCCGCGCGGCGCACGCCCGGCGTTCGGGTGCACGCGCGGCGCACGCCCGATTCACGCCTCGGGTTTGCGGTGCACCCGGGTGATCCACTCCGCGGGCTTGGCGATCTCCGCCTTGGTGGGGAGGGTGTTGGGCGAGGTCCACACCCGGTTGAAGCCGTCCATGCCGACCTCCTCGACCACCGCGCGGACGAAGCGCTCGCCGTCGCGGTACTGGCGGAGCTTGGCGTCCAGGCCGAGCAGTTTGCGCAGGGCCAGGTCCAGGCGGGAGGCGCCCTTCGCACGGCGCTGCTGGAACTTCTCGCGGATCTCGGCGACGCTCGGCACGACCTGGGGCCCGACGCCGTCCATCACGAAGTCGGCGTGCCCCTCCAGCAGGGACATCACGGCCGTCAGCCGGCCGAGGATCTCCCGCTGGGCGGGGGTCTGCACGAGTTCGACGAGGGAGCGTCCCTCGTCCTCGTCCTCCTCGCCCTCGGGACGGCCGCCGGCGAAGGACTGGACGGCCTGGCGGACCCGCTCCAGGACGGTCATGGGGTCGACGTCGGTCTCCCCCAGGAACGCCTGGATCTCGCCCTGCATGTGGTCGCGCAGCCAGGGCACGGCGGAGAACTGGGTGCGGTGGGTCTCCTCGTGCAGGCACACCCACAGCCGGAAGTCGTGCGGGTCCACGTCGAGTTCGCGTTCCACGTGGACGATGTTGGGGGCGACGAGCAGCAGCCTGCCGCCGCCGTCCGGCGCGCCGGGCGGGCCGCCGGCCGGCAGGTCCCGGGTGGCGGGGGCGAAGGTCTCGTACTGGCCGAGGACGCGGGAGGCCAGGAAGGACAGCAGCATGCCGACCTCGACGCCGGTGACCTTGCCGCCGACGGTGCCGAGGAGGGCCCCGCCGGGGGAACTGCCACGCCGGTCCTGCATCTTGTCGAGGAGCGGCTTGAGCAGTTCGCGGAAGCCCGCGACGTTGGCCCGCACCCAGCCGGGACGGTCGACGACGAGGACGGGGGTGTCGTGCGTCTCCTCGGTGCCCAGCCGGGTGAAGCCCCGCACGTGCGTCTCGGACGCCTTCGCGTACTCGCGCAGCTCCGTGACGACGGCTCTGGCCTCCTCGCGGCTCACCTCGGGGCCCGGCCGCATGAGCCGGGTCGCGGTCGCGACCGCGAGATCCCAGTCGACCATCCCGGAAGAGGCAGCACCACCGAAACTCGTCATGCTGCAACGGTACGTGAGGAGCGCGGTGCGGGGCAGGGCCGCGGGACGGCCGGCCGGAGACCGGGTCACCGGCAGCCGCACGCCGCCAGGGCCGTGGCCGCCTTGTCCAGGGCCGTCTGGGCGGTCGTCTGGTCGGTGGTGCCGGTCGCCAGGAAGGCGAAGACGAGCAGCCGCCCCTCCCGGTCGACGACCGTCCCCGCCAGGGCGTTGACGCCGGTGAGGGTGCCCGTCTTGGCCCGCACGACGCCGGCCGCGCCGTCGGCGTAGCGGCCGG
>NZ_LIRG01000136.1 GCF_001419695.1 Streptomyces prasinopilosus | reverse complement strand
CGGCCCCCCCGGGGGGGCCGGGGGGCTTTTGCGGGGGTGAGCCGCAGGGGCGGTGAGCCAGCGCCACCGGGGGGCCGGCCCTACGGTGGTGGCATGGCAGTGATCAACGGTTGGCGGCGGGGAGCGGGTGCCCGGGCCGGCGTGCTGGACGTGCTGGGGCCGGTTGTGCTGTTCGTGCTGTCGGTCGGGGCCGCCTCGGTCATCCCCTACGAGCACCGCATCTCGGTGCGCCCGCCCGCGGTGGTGCTGGCGGCGGTCTGCTGTGGCGCGTTGTTGTGGCGTCGGCGCCACCCGTTCGGCGTCCTGGGCATCGCCCTTGCCTGCGGGGTGCTCTTCCAGGTCCTCGGGGTGCGGGAGAGTCCGCTGGTGACGAGTCCGGTCATCGTGTCCGTCTACACCGTGGCCGTCCGGACCGACCGGCGCACCACGTGGGTGGTGGCGTCGGCCTCGGCCGCCCTGCTGGTCGCGGCGGCCGTGGTGTTCGGTTCGGGTTCCGGTTCGTGGCTGGTGCGGGACAACGTGGCGATGGTGGCCTGGACGGCCCTGCCGGCCGCCGTGGGGGACGGGGTGCGCTCGCGCCGCGCGTATGTGGCGGCCGTGGAGGAACGGGCGGAGTACGCGGAGCGGACCCGTGAGCAGGAGGCGCGGCAGCGGGTGGCGGCCGAGCGGGTCCGGATCGCGCGCGAGTTGCACGATGTGGTCGCGCACCACATCGCCTTGATCAACGCGCAGGCCGGGGTCGCCGTCCACCTGGTGGAGCGGCGGCCGGAGCAGCTGGTCACCGCTTTGGAGGGCATCCGGGACGCCAGTTGTTCCGCGCTGGAGGAGCTGCGGGTGACCGTGGGTCTTCTGCGGCAGTCCGATGATCCCCGGGCGCCGCGGGATCCGATGCCGGGCCTGGCGCAGGTACCGGAGCTCTTGGCGTCCTTCGAGCGTGTCGGCCTGTCGGTCAGGCACCTGCGGCACGGTGTGGCGCAGCCGCTGGCGCCGGCGGTGGACCTGGCCGCGTACCGCATCGTGCAGGAGGCGCTGACGAACGTGCGCAAGCACGCCGGGGCCGATCGCGCCCGCCTGTGCCTGCACTACCGGCCCCACTGGCTGACGATCAGGGTCGAGGACGACGGGCGCGCCCGGCCCTGCGAGCCGCCCCCCGGGACCGGCCACGGGCTGATCGGGATGCGCGAGCGCGCGGCCAGCGTCGGGGGGCGGCTGGAGGCCGCGGCGCGCCCCGAGGGGGGCTTCACCGTGACCGCCGAGCTGCCGCTGCGGCCGGGTGCGGCCCTCGTGGTGCCGGGCGGGCGGGACGCCGAGGAGGAGCGGGCATGACGATCCGGGTCCTGCTCGCCGATGACCAGGCCCTGCTGCGGGGCACCTTCCGGATGCTGTTCGATTCCACCGACGACATGGAGACCGTGGGCGAGGCGTCCGACGGCCGCGAGGCGGTGGAGCTGGCGAGGACGCGGCGACCGGATGTGATCCTGATGGACATCCGCATGCCCGGGATGGACGGCCTCGCCGCCACGCGGTCGATCGGGCAGGCCGAGGACCTCGCGGCGGTGAAGGTCCTGATCCTGACCACCTTCGAGGACGACGAGTACGTCGCGGAGGCCCTGCGGGCGGGTGCGAGCGGCTTTCTCGGCAAGGGCGCCCGGCCCGAGGAGCTGCTCGACGCCGTCCGCACGGTCGCCGCGGGGGACGCGCTGCTGTCCCCCGCGGCGACCCGGGGGCTGATCAGGCGGTTCCTGGCGCAGCCGGAACCGCGCACGGCGGCCGTGCACGAGCGGCTGCAGTGCCTGACGCCGCGGGAACGCGATGTGCTGGGGCTTGTCGCGCTGGGGCTGTCGAACGAGGAGATCGCCGAGCGGCTGTTCGTCAGCCCGCTGACGGCCAAGACCCATATCAACCGGGCCATGACCAAGCTGGCCGCCCGCGACCGGGCCCAGCTGGTGGTCGTCGCCTACCAGTGCGGCGTGGTCAGCCCGGCGGCGCCGGCGCCCCCTCCCCCCTGACCGGGGTGGAGGCCGGCGCGGCCGCGGAGCACAGGGCGGCCCCGACCGGGTGGAGGCCGGCGCGGGCGCGGGGCGCAGGGTGGCCCCGTCGTAGGCCGGCGTGCGGGATACCGCGCTCGCAGTACCTGGGAATTGCTGCACGGGGACGACGCGCGGGGGGCCGGTTCCGGGCGATGGTGGGGTCAGGAGACGGAGCTGCGCAGCGGCGCACCGGCCGTAGCACCGGCCCCGTCGACGGCACGATTCGCACCCCGCCCGAAGGGACCCGCCATGTTTACTTCCTCCCAGGACTGCCGCACCATCGGTGACCTGCTAGAAGGACACGCGCTCAACGTCCTGGACCCCGGCGAGGCGAGCGCGGTCCGTGCCCACCTGGTGACCTGCTCCGACTGCCAGGACGAGCACCACTGCCTGGCGGCCGTGGCCGCACACCTGCCCTCTCTTCGCAGGGCCCTGGCCTGCGACGCCCGGCGACGGCCCTCGCACCGGCCCGGGCCGGCCGGGTGCCGCCACGGCTCGGGGCACCGGCACAGCGCGGCCCGGGGGGCCCCGGCCACCTCGCTCACGCTGTCCCAGTGGGTGAGCCGGCTCGCCCGCGTCCGGTGAGCGGCCGGGCAGCGTGCCGATCCGGCCGGCCGCCCCGGACGTGCGTGCCGGGCGCGCCGGTGAGGGGGTCCACCACCGTGCACCGCGGCGGATGCCGCCGGCGGTCCCCGGTGGTGGGCCCGGCCGGGAGAATCCTGTGCGGGCCCGCCGCCGGGCGTCCCTCACCGGCCGCCGCCCTTGCGGGGCGTGGCGACGGGGGCCGTGGCCGCCCTGTCCCGCGGGTGGCCCGGGACGCGCTGCCTGGGCCGGTGGCCCGGCCCAGGCGGCCGGCGGCACCGCCGGCGGTCGTGGACGGGGTCGTTGCGCACCGCCATCGGGGCGGCCGGCGCGGTGGACGTGCCGGTCGCGGTGGACCGGATCAGCGGTGAGGAGGCGGTGGGTGCGCGATGAGCGAGGCCGCCGCGGACAGGGGCCGGGTCGGCCGGGACGCGGCGATCCTGGCAAGCCCGACGGGCTCTTGGGGGTGCGGGTGCGCGGATGAGCCTGACATGCCGGGCCGGGGAGGCCGCGCAGCGGCCCGGCCACTGAAGCCCGGTCCGGGACCGTGGCCCACCTCCGCGGCCCCTCCGGGGACCATGGCCTACTTCTGAGGCCCGTTCAGGAGCCGTGGCCCACCTCTGCGGCCCGTCCGGGGACCGTGGCCCACCTCTGAAGCCCGTTCCGGGACCGTGGCCTGCTTCTTCGGCCCGTCCGGGGACCGTGGCCCTCTGGTCAGGACACCAGGCCCCGGCGGTAGGCGTAGACGACCGCCTGGACGCGGTCGCGCAGGCCGAGCTTCGTGAGGATGCGGGAGACGAAGGTCTTGACCGTCTCCCGGCTGATCACGAGGGCCGCGGCGATCTCGTTGTTGGAGAGGCCGTCCGCGATGAGGCGCAGCACCTCCAGTTCGCGCGGAGTGAGCGGGATGTCGGGCCCGTCGTCCTCGGTGGGGCGGATCCGGACGGCGTACCGGCCCACCAACTGGCGTGTCACCTCGGGGTCCAGCAGTGCGGCGCCCGCCGCCACGGTCCGGATCCCGTGCAGCAGTTGGGCCGGTGGCGCGTCCTTGAGGAGGAAGCCGCTCGCGCCGGCGCGCAGCGCCTCGTAGACGTAGGCGTCGAGGTTGAACGTCGTCACCACGAGCACCTTGACGGGGTGCGGCACGCCGGCGCCGGCCAGGAGGCGGGTGGCCGATATGCCGTCGAGCACCGGCATGCGGATGTCCATCACCACGACGTCCGGGCGCAGGCGTCCCACGAGGTCGACGGCGGTCTGTCCGTCCCCGCACTCGGCCGCGACCTCGAGGTCGGGCTGGGCGTCGATGATCGTCGCCAGTCCGGTGCGGATCAGTACCTGGTCGTCGCAGATCAGGACGCGGATGGGTGCGGTCACGACGGGCTCCCGGCGGGTATGCGGGCGCGGACGACGAAGCCGCCGTCCTGTTGTTCCTGCGCGCGGAAGTCGCCGCCGAGGAGGTCGATGCGTGCGCGGAGACCGGCCAGGCCGCGCCCGCTCCCGGAGAGTTCGGGGGCCCGCGGGCCGGGGCCGTCCGTGCCGACCTCCACGGTGATCTCTCCCGAGCCGTGCCGCACCCGGACCAGAGTGCGGCTGCCGTGGGCGTACTTGAGGGCGTTCGTCAGGGACTCCTGCACCACCCGGTAGGCCACGAGGCCGGCGCTGCCGGCCGGCTCGGCCGGTGTGCCCTCTTCGGTGAACTCCACGGGCTGACCGGCCCGCCGTGTCTGTTCGACGAGGGTGAGGAGCCGGCCGGCGAGCGGGGTCGTGGGTTCACTGCCGTGGTCGGGGTTGAGCAGGTCCAGCAGGTGCCGCAGGTCCGTGATGGCCCGGCGGCCGGTGTCGGTGACGGCGCTCAGGCTCTGCTCGAGGCGTTCGGGGGCGGCGGTCAGATAGCGGGCCGCCTCGGCCTGTACGACCATCGCCGTCACGTGGTGGGTCACCACGTCGTGGAGTTCGCGGGCGATGCGGGCGCGTTCGGCGGCGCGGGTGTCCTCGGCGACGCGCCGGCGGTGCTCGTCCTCCAGGGCCCGGGTGTGACGGACCCAGGACCCCACGCCCCAGGCGAGTGCCACGGCCAGGTAGAACGTCACGAACTCGCCGGGCGGTTCGCCGGGGCCGAGCCGGTGGAGCGCGACCGCCAGCGGGACGTATGCCACGGAGGCGGCGATCGCGGTCGCCCGCCTGTGGTGTTCCAGGTGGCAGGCCACGCTCAACAGCGTGATGGGCAGCGCGATGCCGGCGAGTGAGTGGTAGCCGCGCAGCTGGTCGAGGGCGAAGCCGAGGAAGACCACGGCGAAGCACAGGGCGGGCCACCGCCGGCGTCCGGCCAGCGGGAGGCACTGCAGGGCGATCGCCACCGGGGCCAGGGCGTCGAAGGGGCGGGTCGGCAGGCCGCCGAGCTCCGTGCCGTTGTCGCGGTAGACCAGCGAGGCGGCGAACAGGACCACGGCGAGCGGGACGTACCAGACCGCGGAGCCCGAGCGGCGCCACAGGTCCTGGAGCCGCGGAAGTCCGGTCACCGGGGCAGTGTAGTGGCAGCGGCGGCGATCCGGTCGGCGCGCCGGCGGGGCACCAGGTTGCCGCGCCGGCGGGCCAGCCACATGAACCCGATCATCACCAGGACGCCGAACAGCACCGCGTACACGCTGCCTTCCGGTCCGAAGTCGCCGCCGGTGACCCACGTCGGGCCCGACGTCACGGTGTCCAGCAGTCCCTGCGGGGTGTCGTTGCCGGAGACCTCGGTGCTGAAGATGCCGGCCGCCGCGAAGTTCCAGCCGAAGTGGAGGCCGATCGGCACCCACAGGGTGCGGGTCGCGGCGTAGGCGGCGGCGAGCATGCCGCCGGCCTCGATCGCGATGGCGAGGGCGCCCCACAGGTCGGCGTGGGGGTTCAGCAGGTGCGAGAGTCCGAACAGCACTCCGGTCAGCGTCAGCGCGATCCAGGTGCCGGTGCGTTCCTCGATGATCCTGAACAGGACCCCCCGGAAGATCAGTTCCTCCGTCACGGAGGCGGCCGCCATGAATCCGGCCAGCCCCACGGCGCCGGACACCGAGCCCAGGCCGTTGATCTCGTAGTGCGCGTTGACGTAGATGTTGGTGATCACGGCGCCGAACATCGCGACGCCGATCAGCATCCCCCGGCCGAGCGCGGCCCCGGCGCCCTCACGGGCCACCTCGGTGACCGGACGGTGCTCGGTCCTGGCCACCACCCATCCGTAGACGAGCACGGCAAGCACGGAGGCCAGGAGTCCCAGGGCGAGTTGCAGCCAGGGGTTGCTCTCCACGGCGGCGACGGCCTGAGCGCCGATCGCGGCGACCACCACGACGGCCGACAGCTGCCAGACGAATCTCATGAACGCTCCTTCTCGAGGCCCGCGGCCGGGGTGCCGCGACGCCTGGAACGCTACGGATGCGGCGTCCGCGAATCGTCACCTCACGGTGGACACCCGCGCGTAGCTCGCATGGGGGACAGGCGCTGCCGGGGGCCGTTCGGGTCGGGTGCCGGCGCGCCTGGGCTGCCGGGAAGAGCGCCCGCACGGAAGAGCGCCCGCACGTGCACGCGTCCTCGCGCAGGCGGCACCGCCCGGCGCCCCCCGAGCCGGCCCCCGGCCTGGAGGGGCCTCGCCGGGCATGACGTCCCGGGCGCGCTGACGTCCGCCCGCCGCCCGGTGGCCGATGCCCGCCGCCCGGGACCCGGGCCCCGGGGGGAACCTGTCCGGAGCGGGAGGGCGAAGGGGGGCGCCGCAGGTTCTGCTCCCCGGCGACCGTCAGCGACCTCGCACCACGCCGGCTGGCCGGATGGGCGATCGCCGAGCCCTTGCGCACGCGCCCGGTGGCCGACGCCCCGGCCGCGGCGGTCGGCACCCGCGCCAGCCCCACCGGACCGATCGTGCACACCGACCACGAAACCCGGTACACGAGCGGGGCCTTGGCCCGAGCCTGCAGGTCGGCAGGGGTTCGGCGAAGCGTGAGCGCGGTCGGGTCCAGCGCGGACAACGCGCTCGCCGGGTCCTTCGGCGCGCCCTTCGAACGCGAGAGCCCGCGAGGACGAGGGAGCCGGCCCGGCGAACCGGCCCGACGAACCGGCCCGACGAACCGGCCCGTCGGGCCGGCCCGGCGAACGCGAGGCCCGACTCGCCGCCGTCGGACGGCCCCGCCGCCGCCCCGTCCGCCGCCGGCACGCCCGCCCCGGTGGGCGGTCGCCGGTTGCTTTCGGGGACGCCCTCCACCTCACCCGCTGCGCCGGCACCAGCCGCGTGAGCCGTGTTCAGGATCCGGGGGCAGGGCCCTTCCCGGCCGGCCTCTGGTCGCCTTGCGGACATTGAGCTCGCGCATCCGTTGGCCGGCTGCCGGTCCAGCCCCAGAGGGAGGCCGGGTGCGACGATGCCTGCGCGGCGGCCCGCCGGGAGAGCGCCCGGGCCGGCTCGTCGAAGCCGTGAGCGGAGACCCGGCGGACGGGCAACGGCAGGAGCGTGCGACCCGCTCACTGCGGGAGGGTCGCCGTCCGGCCCGAACAGGTCCCGCTCGATGAGGCGATCGCACTCCCGAACAGGTCCCGCTCGATGAGGCGATCGCACGGCCCGACGGACGGCTCGACGTCCCGGCCG
>NZ_LIRG01000135.1 GCF_001419695.1 Streptomyces prasinopilosus | reverse complement strand
TCGAGCACGCCTCCGCCGCGGCCGGCTACGGGGTCCCGGTGGCGGCGGCCGCCACCGCCCTGCTCACCGCCCTGGCCCTGTCCGGCCCACCGGGCTCCCGCCGACCCGGTGCGGCGGGGCCGGTGGAGTCGGTGGGGTCGGCGGATCCGGCGGGTTAGGCGGGCTCGACGGATCAGGCGGCTCGGCAGGTCAGGCGGCTCGGCGGGTCAGGGCTGCCGGGAAGCCGTCCGTGCGGAGTCCCGGACCGCCGTCCGTCCGGGCGGTCGAACCACTCCGCCGATTCCCGCCCGCACCATTGACGGTCCCACGGCCCGCACATACCTTCACCCGTCGAAGCGCTTCGACGAACCTCCCGGCCTTCGACGGGCTTCGGCGCGCTTCCCCCTCCCGCCCCTCCCCCCGCGAACCGTGTCAGTGGAGGACCCCCGATGGTGAAGATCACGGATGTGGCCCGGCGTGCCGGGGTCTCCCCCAGCACGGTGTCGTACGCGCTCAGCGGCAAGCGGCCGATCTCCGACGAGACCCGGCGCCGCGTCCAGGCCGCCGTCCGCGAACTGGGCTACCGCGCGCACGTCCGGGCCCGGGGCGGGACCGGGGCCGGGGCGCGGGTGCTGGCACTGTCGGTGCCGCTGCGCTCCGGCGTCCACGTACCGGTGGTGACGCAGTTCGCGGTGTCGGTGGTCACCGCCGCCCGCGCCCACGGCCACGACGTGCTGCTGCTCACCCGGGACGAGGGCGAGGAGGGCGTCGGGCGGGTCGCGGAGGCGGGGCTGGCGGACGCGCTGGTGGTGATGGACGTCCAGCTCCAGGACCCCCGGCTGCCGTTACTGCGCTCCTCGCCCCTGCCGTCCGTGCTGATCGGCGTCCCGGCCGAGCCGGACGGGCTGACCTGCGTGGACCTGGACTTCGGCGCGGCGGGCGAGCTGTGCGTGGAGCATCTGGCACGGCTCGGGCACCGGACGGTGGCGCTGGTCGGCTCGCCGCCGGAGGTGTACGTCCGGCGCACGGCGTTCGCCCGCCGGCTCGTGCGGGGGTTCACGGCCGCCGCCGACCGGCACCGGCTCTCCTCCGCCGTGCACCCGTGCGGGGCGGACCGGGGCGCGGCCCGCGCGCTCGCCGAGCGGCTGCTGCGCGAGCAGCCCGCGCCGACCGGGGTGGTGGTGCACAACGAACCGCTGCTCGACCCGCTGACCGACGCCTTCGAACAGCTCGGCCTGCGGATCCCCGCCGACCTCTCCCTCGTCGCCGTCTGCCCGGCGCCGGTCGCCGCCTCGGCCCGCGTCCCGCTCACCTCGGTCACCGTGCCGGCCGCGGAACTGGGCACCCGTGCGGTGCACCTGCTGGTCCAGAAGCTGTCGGGTGCCCCCGTGCCGCAGGTCACCCTGCTCCCGCCCCGCCTGACCGAGCGCGCCAGCACGGGCCCGCGCCCGGTCTGACCCGCCCGGCCGGCGGGCCGCTCAGCCGAGTCCCCAGGCCGATCCGAGCCGGTGGGCGGCGCACAGGTCCACGTCCGGGAAGTACGCCCCGGCCGCCCCGCACCGCTCGCCGGAGCTGCCCGGGTCGACGGGTTGGCCGTGCCCCATGCCGGTGAGGGTGTAGGTCTCGACCACCGCGTCCCCGTCCGGCCCCCGGAACACCTGGTGCGGGTAACCGGCGACGGTGTCGCTCACGTCGGCCGTCCGGTCCGCGCCGTGCACCTCGGTCCACTGCTCCACGAGGTCGGTCATGTTGACGGGCCGCACCGTGTGATCGGCCGTGCCGTGCAGGACGGTCAGCGACGGCCAGGGCCCCGCGTACCCGGGCCGCGCCGCGCGCACCCGGTCGCCCCACTGCCCCGGGGTCTGGGCGGCGCCGACGTACATGCAGACGTACGGCGACCCGGCGGCCTGCGCGCACCCGTACGGGAGTCCGGCGACGACGCCCCCCGCGGCGAACTTCTCCGGGTACGCGGCCATCATCACGGCCGCCATCCCGCCGCCTGCGGACAGCCCGGTGACGTACACGCGCGAGGCGTCCCCGGAGACGTCGGCGAGCTGGCGGTCCACCATCTGCGCGAGGGACGCGGCCTCGCCCCGGCCGCGCTGGACGTCCGCGGTCTGGAACCAGTTGAAACAGCCGGAGAGGTTGTTGGCGCTCTGCTGCTGCGGCAGCACGACGGAGAACTTCCAGCGGTCGGCGAGCTGCTGCCAGCCGGTGCCGGTGCCGTAGGCCGCGGCGTTCTGGGTGCAGCCGTGCAGGGCGAGGACGACCGGACGGCCGGCGGGCAGCCCGTCGGGGACGTACCGGTACATCTTCAGGGCGCCCGGGTCGGAGCCGAAACCGGTGACCTCCTGGAGGGAGGCGGCCGAGGCCCGGACGGGGGTGAGCAGGACGGAGAGAAGGGCGGCCAGGAGGACCGCCAGGACGGTGCGGCGCAGCGCCGCGCCGGTCCGTGTCGTGGGAACGGCCCGTGCCGTGGGAACGGTCTGTGTCATGGAACGGAAGGTAGAAGCGTGAACCACCTCCCGATATGGGGCCGCACCCCAACCCGCCGCCCTCGCCTGTGTGGCCGCATGACACAGGCCCCGCCGCTGATGCGACGGGGCCTGTGCCCACATGGGAATTGTGGAGATGGCGGGAATCGAACCCGCGTCCAACGGTGCAGAACCAGGGCTTCTCCGTGTGCAGTCCGCTGTGCTTTTCTCAGCCCCGGAGATCACGCGGACAAGTCTCCGACGGGCTCAGTCACTGTTTGGTTTCCCTCTTCACCCCGTGACCGGGATCAAGGTTTAGTTCCCTAGATGATGCCAGGAACCGGGTCGGGAACACCCCCGGGCTGACACTCCCTTTGGTAGGGGAGCCGCTGCTCGCTACCTGAAGATCAGGCAGCGAGGGCGAGCTCGCCCTGGGAGATGGATCGCTTGGAATTGGCGATTATTTTTTTCGGCCTGTGGTTTACGAGATCATGGCCGCTTCCTCGACACGCTTC
Organism: Streptomyces prasinopilosus; assembly: GCF_001419695.1. Lineage (GTDB taxonomy): Bacteria > Actinomycetota > Actinomycetes > Streptomycetales > Streptomycetaceae > Streptomyces > Streptomyces prasinopilosus. Next base: position 5,857 of record NZ_LIRG01000135.1, on the reverse strand, counting down.
CCCTGCTTCGACAGCCGCTGTCGAAACCGATCATCCCCATGTTCTTTTCTCAAGGTGCGCACCCACTGCGAGGTGCTGCCGCCATCGTACGTGACCAACACGGGTCGGTGCCAGCGTATTCCCGCGCGACGGCTCCGGGGCTCCGGGACGGTCCGCGAGCCGCCCGGGCGGGCGACGGGGGTCCGCCGCACCGGCCCTACGCCTGCTGCTTGCGGCGGACCGCCGAGATCGCCCGCTCGGTCTCGCGCCGGTCCTGCTTCTCGCGGAGCGTCTGGCGCTTGTCGTACTCCTTCTTTCCCTTGGCCAGGGCGATCTCGACCTTCGCCCGGCCGTCCTTGAAGTACAGGGCGAGCGGCACGATGGTGTGCCCCGTCTCCTGGGACTTGGACTCCAGCTTGTCGATCTCCTCGCGGTGCAGCAGCAGCTTGCGCTTGCGCCGCGCGCTGTGGTTGGTCCAGGTGCCCTGGCTGTACTCGGGGACGTGCACGTTGTGCAGCCACGCCTCGTTGCCGTCGAGCTGGACGAAGCCGTCCACCAGCGACGCCCTGCCCTGGCGCAGCGACTTCACCTCGGTCCCGGTGAGGACCAGGCCGGCCTCGTAGGTGTCGATGATGAGGTAGTCGTGCCGCGCCTTCTTGTTCTGCGCGATCAGCTTGCGCCCTTTTTCCTTAGCCATAGTGCCGCCCATTTTGGCACTACGGAGGGGGTGGGCGGAAAGCCGATTCCGGTGGCCGGGTCCCGCGCTACCGGCCGAGGCCGGCGAGGATCGTGCCCACCTGCCGGAGCGCCCGCTCCCCGGCCTCCAGGTCGGGGGCGATGCCCCGCCCGTCGACCTTCCGGCCGGACGGGGTGCGGTAGTGGCCCACGGTCAGTTCGGCGACCGAGCCGTCGGGCAGTCTGCCGGGCTCCTGCACCGTGCCCTTGCCGAAGGTGCGGGAGCCCACGACGACCGCCCGTCCGCGGTCCTGGAGGGCACCGGTGAGCAGTTCGGCCGCGCTCATCGTCCCGCCGTCGACGAGCGCGACCAGGGGCCTGACGGTGTCGCCGCCGGGCGCGGCGTGCAGGGCGCGCTGCTCGCCCTCGACGTCGTACGTGGCGACCAGGCCGCCGTCGAGGAAGGCGGACGCCGCGGTGACCGCCTCGGTGACCAGCCCGCCGGAGTTGCCGCGCAGGTCGAGGACGATGCCCGTGCCGGCCGGGGCCTCCCGCACCGCCTCCCGGACCTCGTCGCCGGAGCCCTTGGTGAAGGCGGCGACCTTGACGACGGTGATCTCGCCGGGGAGTTCGTCGACGGTGACGGCGTCGTGGGAGAGCCGGACCCGGCGCAGGGTCTCGCTCCAGGTGCGCGTGCCGCGCTCCAGGCCGAGGCGGACGGTGGTGCCGGCGGATCCGCCGGTGCCGTCACCGCGCAGTAAGGAGACGACCTCGGTGACGGGCCGCCCGTCGACCGCCGCGCCGTCGACGCTGCGCAGCCGGTCGCCCACGCGGATGCCGGCGTCGGCGGCGGGGGTGCCGCCGCCCACCCTGGTCACCTCGATGCGGCCGGACCGCTCCCGGGCCCACAGGCCCACGCCGGTGTACCGGCCGTCGAGGGCGTCCGCGAACTCCTCGTACTCGTCCGGGGAGTAGACGGCGTCCCACCGGTCCCCGCTGCGGCTGACGGCGCGCCGCGCGGCCTCCACGGGGGACGTGCCGGCGGCCATGGCCTCCTCGGCCGCCTCGGCGACCTCGGCGTGCCGGCCGACGGGGGCCGCCGCCTGGGTACTGCCCGCGGCGGGCCTGCGGTCGGCCGGTCCGGGCAGGCTGCCGGTCGCCGCGCCGGCCACGAGCACGCCGGCGAACACCAAGGTCAGGGCTCCCCCTCGGCGGATCCGACGGGGCTCGCAGAACAGGGCACGACCTGACATGCCGGTGAGTCTAGGACAACACGAAGGGGCGCACGGCCGGTTGACCGTACGCCCCTTTCGGCAAGAGTCACACCTTCAGGTACTTGCGCAACGCGAAGAAGGCGGCCAGAGCGGGCATCAGAAGACTGGTGGCGAGGATCAGCGGAAGCTTCGTCAGCACCGCGTCCCAGCCGATGAAGTTGATCAGGTTCAGCTTCTCCGACAGCGCCAGTCCGGCGTCGATGATGAAGTACCGGCCGACCAGCAGGAAGGCGCAGGCGAGGGCGCCGCCGATGAGTCCGGCGACCGCGGCCTCGGCGATGAACGGCGCCTGGATGTAGAAGCCCGAGGCGCCGACCAGCCGCATGATCCCGGTCTCACGCCGACGGCTGAACGCCGAGACGCGCACCGTGTTGACGATCAGCATCAGGGCGACGATCAGCATCAGCGCCATCACCGCGAGGGCGGCCAGGTTCATGCCCTCCAGCAGCCCGAAGAGGTTGTCCAGGATGCCCTTCTGGTCCTGCACGGACTGCACCCCGTCACGCCCGTCGAAGGCGGTCGCGACGACCTGGTACTTCTCCGGGTCCTTGAGCTTGATCCGGTACGACTCCTGCATCTGGTCCGGCGTGAGGGAGCTGGCCAGCGGGGAGTCGCCGAACTGCTCCTTGTAGTGCTTGTACGCCGCGTCCTGGGACTCGTAGGTGACGGAGTCGACGACCGCCATCTTCTCCAGGTCGCCCTTGATCTGCCCCTTCTGGTCCTCGGTCACCGCTCCCTTGGCGCAGTTGGGGTCGGACTGGGCGTCGCTCTTGTTGCACAGGAAGATGGAGACGTTGACCTTGTCGTACCAGTAGCCCTTCATGCTGGTGACCTGGTCGCTCAGCAGGAGCGAGGCACCGAACAGGGTGAGCGACAGGGCGACGGAGACGACGACGGCGAAGGTCATCGTCAGATTGCGGCGGAGACCGACACCGATCTCCGACAGAACGAACTGGGCGCGCATGGCGTGGGATTAAGCCTTTCCGGTCCTCGTCAGTGCTGGTAGCCGTAGACGCCGCGCGCCTGGTCGCGGACGAGGCGGCCCTTCTCCAGCTCGATGACGCGCTTGCGCATCTGGTCCACGATGTTCTGGTCGTGCGTCGCCATCACCACGGTGGTGCCCGTCCGGTTGATCCGGTCGAGCAGCTTCATGATGCCCACCGAGGTCTGCGGGTCGAGGTTGCCGGTGGGCTCGTCGCAGATGAGCAGCTTGGGCCGGTTGACGAAGGCCCGCGCGATGGCGACGCGCTGCTGCTCACCGCCGGAGAGCTCACCGGGCCTGCGGTCCTCCTTGCCGCCGAGCCCCACGAGGTCGAGCACCTGCGGCACGGACTTGCGGATCTCGCCGCGGGACTTGCCGATGACCTCCTGCGCGAAGGCGACGTTCTCGGCGACCGTCTTGTTGGGCAGCAGACGGAAGTCCTGGAACACCGTCCCCAGCTGGCGCCGGACCTGCGGCACCTTCCAGTTGGAGACGCGCGCGAGGTCCTTGCCCAGGACGTGCACCTGTCCCTGGCTGGCCCGCTCCTCGCGGAGGATCAGCCGCAGGAAGGTGGACTTGCCGGAGCCCGAGGACCCCACGAGGAACACGAACTCGCCCTTCTCGACCTCCAGGGAGACATCCCGGAGGGCTGGACGGTTCTGCTTGGGGTAGGCCTTGGAGACGTTGTCGAATCGGATCACGGGTGCACCACGGGTCGCCGGGGGTAGATGTGCGTGACCTTACGCGAAGCGGGAGGCCGACCGCAGTCACCGGACCGGGTTGCGCAACACTTGCGCGCTATATGCCGGATGTGCCGGGTGCCACACGGAGGGCCGCGCCGATCGCCGCGGAACCTGGCACAGTGGTAGGGGGAACGTTCGCGTGTCCGCGGGCGTTGTACTGACCGGAACCGGTGCGAGGAGGGCGAGCGCATGACGTACGACCGGCTGGTGTGCGCCAACTGCGCCGCGCCCGTGAGTGAGGGCCGGTGCCCGGTGTGCCGCGCGAACCGCGAGCGGCTGCAGCAGGTGAACTTCCTCGCGGGCCTGAACCCGACGGCGCTGATCGCGCTGCTGGTGGTGCTGGTCGCGGCGGTGGCGCTGCTCGCCCACCAGACCGCCTGACGCCGGCGGCGCGGAGCGGCCGGACCGCACGGGGAGACCCGGTCCGCGCCCCGGATCCGTACGGCGCGGTTCCCGCACGCGGGCGCACACGGCCCGCGCGGAACGGACAGGGACGCCCGAGGGGCCCGGAGCGGCGAACGCGCTCCGGGCCCCTCGGCCCGTCTCTCCCGCCGCGCGCACGGTGCGTGCGCGCGCCGTCACCGTCAGGCGGCAGCGGCTCCGCGGTTGCCCATGAAGCGCGGCAGCACGCGGAAGCCGACGCCACCGGCGATCATCGTGGCGGCGCCGATGACCAGGAAAGTCATCTCGGCGGCACCGGTCTCGGCGAGCTCCTTGCCGTTGCCCTGGGCCGACGGGGCGGGCGCGTCGCCCGTTTCGGTGAGGGCCGAGGACCCCTCCCCCTGCACGGAGGCACCGGCACCGCCGGCCGGGGCGTTGCCGCCGCCACCGTTGCCGCCACCCGGGGTGGCCGGCTTCTCGGTGGGCTCCTCCACGGGGTCCTCGCCGCCCGGCTCCTCGGGCTCGGCGGGAACCTCGGGGTCCGTCGGGACCTCGGGATCGGTGGGAACCTCGGGGTCCGTCGGAACCTCGGGGTCGGTCGGAACCTCGGGATCGGTCGGGACCTCGGGGTCCGTGGGAACCTCGGGGTCGGTCGGGTCCTCGGGGTCGGTCGGGACCTCGGGGTCCTCACCGCACTCCAGGTCGACGACGATGTCACAGGGCGGGTCGCCGGGGTCCGCCTGCGCGACACCCGTCACCATCAGCGACGCACCCGCGGCGATCACGGCGCCGGCCGCGATGCGTGCGACGCGGATCCGCGTCTTCTTCGTCATATGCGTGCTACCCCCAGTAGCTGATCGTCAGTGAGGCTGCACTCGGGGCCGTGATCAACGGGGGTGACTGCGGTGAAGCGTCCCCCGGTTCACATGCGCCCCGGAGATACGCATGCCGAGCGTCACCTTTCCTACTTTTCATATGGACGTCAAGGCCGTTGCGTACGTGATGTCCCGGTAAGCGCGCTTTACCGGGAGCCGGAGCTTCGATTGTGATGCGAAAGCCCGGCATTCCCGACGCACAAAAGGCAACTGCCGCCACAGGGGCGGCAGTTGCCTTGTCGACAAAGCGCTGTTCGCGTGCGCGGGGGCTACTTCTCCCGCTGCTTGCGCCAGCGGATCCCGGCTTCCAGGAAACCGTCGATCTCACCGTTGAACACGGACTCGGGGTTGCCCACCTCGTGCTCCGTGCGCAGGTCCTTGACCATCTGGTAGGGGTGCAGCACGTACGAACGCATCTGGTTGCCCCAGGAGTTGCCGCCGTCGCCCTTGAGGGCGTCCATCTTGGCCTGCTCCTCCTGGCGGCGCCGCTCCAGCAGCTTGGCCTGGAGGACGTTCATCGCGGTGGCCTTGTTCTGGATCTGCGAGCGCTCGTTCTGGCAGGAGACCACGATGCCGGTGGGGATGTGGGTGAGCCGCACCGCGGAGTCGGTGGTGTTCACGCCCTGGCCGCCGGGCCCGGACGAGCGGTACACGTCCACCCGCAGCTCGGACTCGTCGATCTCGATGTGGTCGGTCTGCTCCACCACGGGCAGCACCTCGACGCCCGCGAAGGAGGTCTGGCGCCGGCCCTGGTTGTCGAAGGGCGAGATGCGCACCAGCCGGTGGGTGCCCTGCTCGACCGAGAGCGTGCCGTAGGCGTACGGCGCCTGCACGGCGAAGGTGGTCGACTTGATGCCGGCCTCCTCCGCGTACGACGTCTCGTAGATCTCGGTCTTGTAGCCGTGCTGCTCGGCCCAGCGCAGGTACATGCGCTGGGCCGAGCAGCAC
>NZ_LIRG01000134.1 GCF_001419695.1 Streptomyces prasinopilosus | reverse complement strand
GTAGGACGCCGCCGAACAATCTTTGGAAGGACCCCTGGTCACCAGCGTTCAGCTGGGGCCAGGGGTCCTTTTTTATTTTCTGGAGCGCGTCGGACGTCCGGCTGCGCGAGCATTTTGCAGTACCGAAGACAGGAGTCACCGATGTCCACCAACTCTCCCGACGACCGACCGGAGCGCGACCAGCGCCGACGGGACAGTGGTGACCGTTCGGACCGGGGCGGCCAGCGGAGCGCCGGCCCGCGTCGACCCAGTGACCGCGACCGCGGATTCCGCAGGGACGATCGGCGCGATGACCGAGGTGCCGGCAGGCCGGAGCGAGGCGGTTTCCACGGGCGGGACGACAACCGTGGCGACAGCCGTGGTGGGTTCCGCCGCGACGACAACCGCGGAGACAGCCGCGGAGGTGACCGGGGCGGATACCGCGGCCGGACTGACGACCGGCGTGACGGTGGACACGAGCGTTCCGGCTTCCGGCGTGAGGACGACCGGGGATACGGCCGACGTGACGACCGTCGGGATGATCGGCGCAGTGACGACCGCGGTGAGCGGGGCGGTTTCCGCCGCGATGACAACCGTGGCGGTGGCGACCGTGGTGGCTTCCGCCGTGACGACAACCGTGGCGGTGGCGACCGGGGCGGTTTCCGCCGTGACGACAACCGGGGCGACAGCCGGGGTGGTTTCCGGCGTGACGACAATCGCGGGGACACCCGTGGTGGTGACCGGGGCGGTTACCGCGGCCGGGATGACAACCGTGGTGACCGGGGCGACTTCCGTGGGCGTGATGATCGCGGCGACCGTGGTGGCTTCCGGCGCGACGACAACCGCGGCGGTGGCGACCGTGGTGGCGACCGGGGCGGATACCGCGGGCGCGACGACAGCCGTGGTGGCTTCCGGCGTGAGGACGACCGGGGATACGGCCGACGTGACGACCGTCGGGATGATCGGCGCAGTGACGACCGCGGTGAGCGGGGCGGTTTCCGCCGCGATGACAACCGTGGCGGTGGCGACCGGGGCGGTTTCCGCCGTGACGACAACCGGGGCGACAGCCGGGGTGGTTTCCGGCGTGACGACAATCGCGGGGACACCCGTGGTGGTGACCGGGGCGGTTACCGCGGCCGGGACGACAACCGTGGTGACCGGGGCGACTTCCGTGGGCGTGATGATCGCGGCGACCGTGGTGGCTTCCGGCGCGACGACAACCGCGGTGGTGGTGACCGGGGCGGTTTCCGCCGCGATGACAACCGCGGTGGTGGCGAGCGCGGAGGCTTCCGGCGTGACGACAGTCGCGGCGGGGAGCGGGGCGGCTTCCGAGACCGCGACGACAGCCGGGGCGGATACCGCGGGCGTGACGACAGCCGGGGCGGTTTCCGGCGCGACGACAGCCGTGGCGGCGAGCGCGGCGGCTTCCGCGGGCGGGATGACCGGGGCGGGCGTTCCGGTGGGTTCCGCGATCGTGACGACCGGCACGGTGGCGGCCGGTTCCGCGAGGAGCGGGACCGGGACCGGGAGCCCATCAAGCGGCTGCCGATCCCCGAGGACGTCACGGGCGAGGAGATCGACAAGGACGTCCGGCAGGAGCTGCAGAGCCTGCCCAAGACACTCGCGGAGGACGTCGCCAAGAACCTGGTGATGGTCGCCCGGCTGATCGACGAGGACCCCGAGGGCGCGTACGGCTACTCCAGGGTGGCGCTGCGGCTGGCCTCGCGCGTCGCCGCCGTACGGGAGGCCGCCGGCTTCGCCGCGTACGCCAACCAGAAGTACTCCGAGGCGCTGGCCGAGTTCCGGGCGGCGCGGAGGATGACCGGCACCACGGAGCTGTGGCCCCTCATGGCCGACTGCGAACGCGGGCTCGGGCGGCCGGAGAAGGCGCTGGACATGGCCGGCGCCCCCGAGGTGCAGAAGCTGGACAAGGCCGGACAGGTCGAGATGCGGCTCGTCGCGGCCGGCGCGCGGCGCGACATGGGGCAGCTGGACGCCGCCATCGTGACGCTCCAGAGCTCCGAGCTGGCGTCCCAGGCGGTACAGCCGTGGACCGCGCGGCTGCGGTACGCGTACGCCGACGCGCTTCTCGCCGCCGACCGGGCGGACGAGGCGCGGGAGTGGTTCGCGAAGGCCGTGGAGGCCGACCGGGACGGCAGCACCGACGCCTCGGACCGGCTGGCCGAGATGGACGGCGTGGAGTTCACGGACGCGCTCGACGCGCGGGAGGAGTCCGACACGCGGGACGAGCCCGACGCGGACGTCGAGACCGGTTCCGGCCCCTCGGCCGACGAGACCGGGGCCGAGGACGTGCACACGGGCCTGGACCCGGACAACGGTGACGCCGACAAGGACGAGACCGACGCCGACAAGGGCTGACGGCCCGCACACGGCACCCGGCGCCTGAGCGACCGGACACATGAGGGGCTCCCCGGTCACCGACCGGGGAGCCCCTCATGCGTCACCGGCGACGCGTCACGCGTCGAACGCGCGCAGCACCAGCCCCGAGGCCGGCTTGGGGCCGAAGGACGTCGACTTGCGGGGCATGGTGACGCCCTGGCGGGCGAGGTCGCGGACGACCTCCTCGCGGACCGGATGCATCAGCACCGCCGTACCGCCGTCGCGTTCCGCCTTCTCGACGGTCGCGGCCGTGTCGTGGATGTAGGCGATGTGGGCCGGGGAGTCCTCGGGGATGCGCCACACCCGGTCCAGGAGCGTGGAGTGCAGAACCGTCGCGTCCAGGGTCCGCCAGGCTTCCGGGCGGTCGGCGGGGACCGTGCGGGCCAGCAGCTCCGGGTCCGGGCGGTCGACGAGGTGGAAGGCGCCGTCTCCGGCCAGGAGGAAGGCGTTGCCCGCACCCGCCGCCCCGGCCAGTACCTCCATGGCCTCCGGCAGCGCGGCGTCGACGCGACGGACCCGGAACAGGCCGTGGAGGGCGGCCAGCGCGTCCGCGACGGGCAGGCCGTGCAGCAGGCGGTGGATGGCGCGGACGCGCAGCGGGTAGCGGTCCGTGTCGACGAGGAGCACCAGGCCGTGGTCCCAGGGGCTGGGGGAGGGGTGCTGCGCGCGCAGGCGGCGGTAGGTCGCCCAGCGGTGGTGGCCGTCGGCGATGAGCGCCTGCTGGCCGGCCAGGTCGGTCCGGACGGTGGCCAGGTCCTCGGGGCCGGTGAGGGCCCACAGCCGGTGGCGGAAGCCGTCCTCCGTGGTGGTCGCCAGGACGGGAGGAGTCCTGGCCGTGCGCTCGATCAGATCGGCGGTGGCGGTCGCCGACCCGCCGCCGGGATAGGTCAGCAGCAGGGGTTCGAGGTTCGCCGAGGTGGCCAGCATCAGGGCCGCGCGGTCGGCGACGACGTGCGGCATGACGTCCTCGTGCGGCAGGACCAGCCGCTCGCCGGGGTCCGAGACCCGCAGGGCGCCGATGATCCCGCGCTGCAGCAGGCCGTCGCCGTCACACTGCTCGTAGACGTAGAGGGCGGGCTCGGGGTCCGTGGTCAGGACGCCCTCGGCCCGCCAGCGGTCCAGGGTCTCGGCGGCCTGGGCGTTGCGGGCCCCGGGGGTGTCGGCCTCGGGGAGGATCAGCCGGACGATGTTGTACGGGTCGGCGGACTGCAGGTGATGCAGACCGTCCGGGCGGACGACGACGTCGTACGGCGGGGATGTCACGGCGGCCAGGCTGCCGACCCGGTCGGGGTCGTAGCGAAGGCCTCGGAACGGGGTGAGTTCCAGGCCTCGGCGCACCTTCGCTTCCGAGTGACCTGCAGTCTTCATCCAGGCATCGTACGGGTGCCGGTGACATGGGGGATGATCGGGGAAACCCGTCGAACGAGGAGCGATGCACCATGAGCCGAAGCGTCAGGACGAAGCCCGAGGGCAGTGGGCAGGCCCTGAGCGAGGCGTACGACACGGCGCTGCTCGACCTCGACGGTGTGGTGTACGCGGGTGGGAAGGCGATCGTCCACGCGGTCGAGTCACTGGCCACGGCCAGGGCCGGGGGCATGCACCTGGCGTACGTGACGAACAACGCCCTGCGCACGCCGGACACCGTCGCCGCGCACCTGACGGAGCTGGGGATACCGACGGAGGCCGGCGATGTGATCACCTCGGCGCAGGCGGTCGCACGGCTGGTGAGCGAGCAGGTGCCGCCGGGGGCCAGGGTGCTGGTGATCGGGGGCGAGGGCCTGCGGGTGGCGCTGAGCGAGCGCGGGCTGACGCCCGTGGAGTCGGCGGACGACGACCCGGCGGCGGTGGTGCAGGGGTACGGCGGCCCCGACTTCCCCTGGGGGCGGTTCGCGGAGGCGAGCTACGCGATCGCGCGCGGGATTCCGTGGTTCGCCTCCAACACGGATCTGACGATCCCCAGCGGCCGGGGCATCGCGCCGGGCAACGGGGCGGCGGTGGAGGTCGTACGGATCGCGACGGGCGCCGAGCCGCAGGTGGCGGGCAAGCCGCTGCCGCCGATGCACCGGGAGACGATCCTGCGGACGGGAGCCCGGCGGCCGCTGGTGGTGGGCGACCGGCTGGACACGGACATCGAGGGCGCGTTCAACGGCGGTGTCGACTCCCTGCTGGTGCTCACGGGGGTGACCGACGGGGCGCAGCTGCTGGCGGCACCGCCGCGGCACCGGCCGACCTTCGTCGACGCCGACCTGCGCGGGATGCTCACCGGGCAGCCGGAGGTCGACGCGGCGGACGGCGGCGGGTTCCGGTGCGGTGGCTGGACGGCGACGGCGGCCGGTGAGCGTCTGGAGCTGGACGGGGAGGGCACGGCCGCGGACGGGCTGCGGGCGTTGTGCGCGGCGGCCTGGACGGCGGCGGGCGACGAGGGGTGCCGGCTGGACGGAGGCAAGGCGCTGGCGAGGCTGGGGCTGTGAGGGACCCCGGGACCCGCGTGCCCGAGAATCCGCGTGCCCGAGAATCCACCTCCCTGAGGATCCGCTGCCCGGGGATTCGGTGAATCAAGGAATCGTGATCGAATGGGAGGGTAGGCTAACCTAACTGCGTGTTGGTCGAGAGTCCCCCCGAACAGCGCGCGGACACCGCCCCCGCGCATCCGAGCCGCCGGGCGCCGGTCCGTGTCCTGGGTCTGCTCCTCTCCGCCGTGATCCTGGTCCTCGTCGCCCTGGCGAGCATCGCGATCGGGGCGAAGGACCTGTCCCTGCAACAGGTCTGGCACGGCCTGTTCGAGGATTCGGGCACCTACGGCGACGCCGTCGTCGCCGACCGGCTGGCACGGACCGTCCTCGGCGTGCTCGCCGGGACCGCGCTCGGCCTGGCGGGAGCGGTCCTGCAGGCGCTGACCCGCAACCCGCTGGCCGACCCGGGACTGCTCGGCATCAACGCGGGCGCGTCCGCCGCGGTCGTCACGGCCATCACCTTCTTCGGCGTCACCTCGCTGTCCGGCTACGTGTGGTTCGCGTTCTGCGGTGCGGCGGCGGTCGGGGCACTGGTGTGGTTCCTCGGCGGCAGCCGGGGCGCGACACCGGTACGCCTGGTGCTGGCCGGCACCGCGATCACCGCCGCGCTGTTCGGCTACCTCCAGGCGGTCATGATCCTGGACGAGGCCGCCCTGGGCCGGATGCGCTTCTGGACGGTCGGATCGCTGTCCTCGGCGAGCAGTTCGGTCATCCAGCAGGTGCTCCCCTTCCTGCTGACCGGCTTCGTCCTGGCGCTGCTGCTCGCCCGGCCGCTGAACGCCATGGCCATGGGCGACGACACCGCCAGGGCCCTCGGCGCCCACCTGAACCGCACCCGGGCAGTGGCCATGCTCGCCGCGACCCTGCTGTGCGGGGCCGCGACGGCCGCCTGCGGGCCGATCGTCTTCATCGGCTTGATGGTGCCGCACGTGGTGCGCTCGTTCACCGGACCCGACCTGCGCTGGATCCTGCCGTACACGGCCGTCCTGTCGCCCGTCCTGCTGCTCGGCGCCGATGTGACCGGCCGCGTCCTGGGCCGGCCCGCCGAGCTCCAGGTCGGCATCGTCACCGCGATCATCGGCGGTCCGGTCTTCATCTCTCTCGTACGACGGCGGAGGACGGCCCAGCTGTGAAGACCAACCGTGCCGTGCGCACCCCCGGCGGCCTCTCGATCCGGGTGGACGTGCGCGCCCTCGTCGTCGGCACCCTGCTGCTGCTCGTCGCGCTCACCGCGAGCGTGGTGCTGATCGGCACCGGCGACTTCCCGATACCGGCCGCCGACGTGGTCCGGACGCTGCTGGGCGAGGGCGATCCGGGGCAGGAGTTCATCGTCACCGAACTGCGGCTGCCCCGGGTCCTGGTGGGGCTCCTCGTCGGTGCCTCCCTCGGTCTGGCCGGCGCGCTGTTCCAGTCCGTCTCCCGCAACCCGCTGGGCAGCCCGGACATCCTCGGCCTGAGCCAGGGCGCCACGGCCGGTGCGCTCGCGGTGATCGTGCTGTTCTCCGGAACCGCCGGCCAGGTCGCCCTCGGTGCCCTGGCCGGCGGGCTGGCGACCGGGTTCGCCATCTACGTGCTCGCCTGGAAACGGGGGGTGCACGGATACCGGCTGGTCCTGGTCGGCATCGGCGTCTCGGCGATCGTCACCGCGGTCAACGGCTATCTGATCACCAAGTCGGACATCGTGGACGCGGCGCGCGCGATCGTCTGGATGACCGGTTCCCTGGAGGGCCGTGACTGGGACCAGGTCTGGCCCCTGCTCGCGCTGTGCGCCGTCCTCGTACCGCTGGTCCTCGCCCACTCCCGCGGGCTCAGGACGATGGAGATGGGCGACGACGTGTCGTACGCGCTCGGGGTGCGGGTGGAACGCGTACGGATGGTGCTGATGCTGTCCGCGGTCCTGCTCACCGCGTCGGCGACGGCGGCCTCCGGACCCATCGGTTTCGTCGCGCTCACCGCACCGCAACTCGCCCGGCGGCTGACCCGTGCCCCCGGGCCGAACCTGGTGCCGGCGATGTGCATGGGCGCCGCCCTGCTGGTGGGCTCCGACTGGATCTCGCAGCGGGTCTTCGGGGCCGGCCAGCTGCCCGTGGGCGTGGTCACCGGCGTGCTCGGCGGTGTCTACCTGCTGTGGCTCCTGGTCACCGAGCGCAGGGCGGGCCGGATATGAGGCGGCCCACCGATGGACCGACCGACGAACCGACCGACGGACCGGCCGACCGGCGGGCCGGCGGGCTGCACAGCCGAAGGAGCACCGTGAACCGACTGTCCGCCGAGGACGTCACCCTCGCCTACGACCAGCGTGTCATCGCCGAGCAGTTGTCGGTGGAGATACCGGACAACTCCTTCACCGTGATCGTCGGCCCGAACGCCTGCGGCAAGTCGACGCTCCTGCGGGCGCTGTCCCGGATGCTGAAGCCCAGCCGGGGACGGGTGCTGCTGGACGGTCAGGTCATCCAGTCGATGCCCGCCAAGAAGGTCGCCCGCACCCTCGGACTGCTGCCCCAGTCGTCGATCGCGCCCGACGGGATCACCGTCGCCGACCTGGTGGGGCGCGGCCGCTATCCGCACCAGGGCATCCTGCGCCAGTGGTCCACCGAGGACGAGCGGGTCGTCCGGGAGGCGATGGCCCGGACCGGCATCGCCGACCTCGGCGAACGCCACGTCGACGAACTCTCCGGCGGGCAGCGGCAGCGCGTGTGGATCGCCATGGCACTCGCCCAGGAGACCCCGCTGCTGCTCCTCGACGAGCCGACGACCTACCTGGACATCCAGCACCAGATCGACGTACTGGACCTGTGCGCGGAACTGCACGAGGAGCAGGGCCGCACCCTCGTCGCCGTCCTGCACGACCTCAACCACGCGGCCCGGTACGCCACCCACCTCATCGCGCTGCGCGACGGGAAGGTGATCGCCCAGGGCGCCCCGAAGGAGATCGTCACCGCCGGACTGATCGAGCGGGTCTTCGGCCTGAGCTGCCAGGTGATCGACGACCCCGAGACGGGCACGCCCCTGATCGTGCCGGCCGCGCGCAGGGCACGGACCGCGGTGAAGCGGGCCGCGGCCGG
>NZ_LIRG01000133.1 GCF_001419695.1 Streptomyces prasinopilosus | reverse complement strand
ACCCACCGGGAGTTGCGCCGCCAGCCGCGGTGCTTCTTCAGCAGCCGGCGCAACTCCCGGTGGGTGTGCGGCTCGAAGCGAACCGGCCAGTGCCCCTCAGGCGCCGGACAGTCGGAGCCGTCGCAGAGGATCACCAGGTAGGCGTCGGCGGTCACGCGGCCACCTCCAGCGCCGGACGAACGGCGGCTTCGATGAGCGCGGCGGCGAGCGGCGACGGGCAGGCGTTCCCGATCTGCTGGCTGATGTCGCCGCCGGACCACGGCCAGTCGGCGGGGAAGCCCTGCAGCCGGCCGGCCTCGGAGTGGCTGAGCCGCGGGAGTTCACGGCCGTCGGGGTCGACGAGCCGCAGTCGGGAGATCTTCCCGGTCACGGTGAACGCCGGCTCTCCGCTCGTCCGCCTGCCGCGGTTCTTCGGGTCGCCGCCGGTGCCGTAGTTGGAGACCACGGTGAACGGGCCGCGGTCCGGGAGGGCCTCCCCCATCGACACCCACGGCGCCAGGCGGCCGTCTCCCGCGTCCTGGGCGATCCCCCGGCGGTAGGGGCGCCTCGACGGCTCCGGGAGCGCCACAGGCCCGCCCAGGCGCGCCACGAGCACCGCCCGACGGCGCGTCTGCGGCAACCCGTACTGCTCGGTGCGCAGGACACCGGTCGCCACCGAGTAGCCCTCGGCGCGCAGGACTTCGGCGCAGGCGTCCCACACCTGCTGCACCTGCTGCACCTGCTGCACCTGCTCGAGAACGATCGCCCCGTAAGGCTGGCCGGCGTCCGCGGCCTCGAGCACCCAACGCAGCGGCTCGAGAACCAGACCGGTGCGCTCGTCACCGAGCACGGCCGGGTCGACCGTCTCGCGGGCACCCATGCGCTTCACCGCGTCGAGGACGTCGGCGAGGGCGGCACGCCCCGCACCGGCGCCGGCCACCGTCCACGTCTGGCACGGCGGACCACCGGCGAGCACCGTGGCGTCGGGGAAGTCGGCCGGGCCGTACCGGCGGACGTCGCCGTGCACGGTGGCCAGCCCTGCGGCCACGCGGGTGGCGACCGCGTTGGCGTCCCACTCGATGCCGACCGACGGAACACCACGGAGGGCGGCGCCGTGGTCGAGACCGCCAGGGCCGGCGAACAGGTCGACGATCATGCGGCGGTTCCTTCCTGGGGCCGGTGGCTGGTCTGGTTGCCGGGGTTGCCGCCGCACTTGGCGCACGTGCACACGCCCGGCGGCGGGGTCGGGCCGGAGGCGGCGGTGCCGAGGGGCCAGCCGCCGACGTGGGCGATGCGGTAGCCGGGGTCGGGGACCGCGGCGAGGGCCGGCTTGGCGGGCTTGGCGTCCGGACGGGGCGCCTGGCTGGTGAGGTACTTGAAGTAGTCGCGGAGGCTGCCGTCGGCACGCATCGCCGCGATGTCCTCAGGGCTGGGCTGGTTCATCTCACGTCCCTGCCATGTCGATCATGCGGGCGAAGTGGAGTTGCGCGGCAACGGTGATCGTCGCGGTCGGTCCCCCGCGGTGCTTGCCGACGATCAGGTCGGCCTCGCCGGCTCGAGGGGATTCCTTCTCGTAGGCGTCCTCCCGGTGCAGCAGGATGACGATGTCGGCGTCCTGTTCGATCGCGCCGGACTCCCGCAGGTCGGACACCATCGGCTTCTTTTCCTGCCGCTGCTCCGGCCCACGGTTGAGCTGGCAGAGCACGATGACGGTGATCCCGAAGTCCTTGGCGATGAGCTTGAGGTTGCGGGAGATCTCCGCGACGGCCTGTTGCCGGGACTCGGCCTTCGGCGCCTGCATGAGCTGCAGGTAGTCGACGATGACGAGCCGCAAGCCTTGGGTGCGGACGAGGTTGCGGATCCGGCCGCGCAGCATCGGCAGAGACAGCAGCGCCCCGTCATTGATCCACAGCGGTGCGGCGGCAATGTCAGGGGCGTGCCGGGCAGCACGCGCCATGTCGACGTCGGAGACGATGCCCTGCTTCAAGTGGTGGAGCGGGATGCGGGCTTCGGCGCACAAGATCCGATCGGACAGTTCGTCCTTGCCCATCTCGAGCGACTCGAACAGGGTGGGGATCTTGTTCTTGATGGCGGCGCCACGCGCGAAGTCGGCGGCAACCGTCGACTTACCCATCGCCGGCCGGGCGCCGATGACGACCAACTGGCCGGGAGCCCAACCGCCACACAGCAGCGCATCCAGGTCCATGAACCCAGTCGGAATGCGCTGCTCGTTCGTGGGCGGGGTGGTGGCCCGCTCCAGGCTGTCGAGGAGCAGGTCCCCGATCGGGGCCATGTCGGCGTCGTCGGGAGCGCGGACCACACCGTCGAGGTCGGCCTGGATCGCGGCAACGTCGGTGTCCTCGTCGAACGCGGGCGAGGAGCCCTTCAGGACCGCGTCGTAGCCGAGCGCCACCACGCGGGCGGCGACGGCCTTCTTCGTGATCCGGCGGGCGTACCAGGCGGCGGCGCCGGGGTGGGCCTGCTGGTACAGGTCGAGGAGGTGCTCGACCGGGGGCACGCGGGTGGCCATGCGGCCCTCGGCATGCCAGGTCTCGAGGAGCCGGTGCACGGCGAGGTGCCTCAGTTCGCCGGCCTTGAACTGGGTCTGCAGCTCCTCAACGGCCCACCAGGTCCACCGGTAGGCGTCGGTGGTGATGTCCGCGGGGTCGAAGCCCTCAGCCCCGAGCTCGTCGACGACGTTCGGCTGCTGCATGGCGGTCGCGACGAGGACGCGCTCGGCTTCGACGTCTCGCGGCCGGTCGGGGAGGGCAGGCGCGGCGATGGTCTCGTCGGGCGCCCACATCTCGGTCTCGGTGGTCACGCTGCGATCTCCAGGGTTCGGGCAGGGACGGTGGTGGCGGCCTCGCGCAGCGCCTCATAGGCCGCGACGGCCTGGAGGGTGACGACGCTGTTGCCAGCCCGCTTGATCTGCTGCGGACGCGGCATGTCGACGTGACTGGTGATCAGCCCCTCATCGAGGCCCATCACCCACTCGGTGAAGGCAGCCGACAGGCGGAGGTTGCCTCGCGCGTCCGGCGCCGTCGGCGCGGGCGCGGGCCGGCCCAGAACGCGCTCCCAGCGGCGAATGGCGGGGGCGTAGTCGTGGCCCAGCTCGGGCGCCCGCCACTGGTCGTCCAACCTCACGGCGATTCCGGGCAGGTAGTAGTTCCCCGCGCCGTCCCGCTGGTTCGGCCCGCCGTTCGGGCCGTCGGACGCCTTCGGAGTGGGCAGCAGCCGGGCCACGGGCTCCACCGTCGGAGCGGGCGCCGGAACCTCGACCGTGACGCCAGCGCCCGGCACGGCGTACCCGAACCAGCGGGGCCGTCCGTGCGGGGCACCCGCCGAAGAGGCGTGCGTGATCGTCCAGTACAAGTCGCGGCCCAACCGATTCAGATGGTCGGCGACCACGTCCAGGCCCCGGCGTTTCAGCGCGGCCACGTTCTCCAGGAACACCTCGTCCGGATCTATCGCCTGGATCGCGGCGGCCACGTTCCGCCACAGGCCCGAGCGGGGGTCCTCGAGGCCGAGGCGGTGGCCGTTGTTGCTGATGCCCTGGCACGGCCAACCGGCGATCAGCTTCCGGACGTTCGGGTAGCGGGCGGCCACCGAGTGCAAGTCGACGAGGTCGATACCGCCGAGGTTCTCCACCCCGGGCAGCAGGCCGGCCATCACCTGGGCGGCGTAGGGGTCCTTCTCGGCGTACACGACGGTCTCGGTGCCGGTGAGCCGTTCAACAGCGCGATCGAGAGCACCGACGCCGGAGCAAAGGCTGACGTTACTCACGCGGCTTCACCCCGGCGGCGGTCCGGACCCTTGAAGACGACGCGCTCGCACATCTCGATCAGTCGGCTCGTCACGCGGTCACCGAGACGGGCGCTGATCTCCTTCGGCACCAAGTTCGAGGTGATCAGCGTCGGCAGGTGGTGCTCGTACCGCCAGTTGATGAGCCGGAAGTTGACCTCTTCGGTGAACTCGGTCGGCTTCCGCTCCGCACCCAGATCGTCGATCAGCAGGATCGAGGCGTCCCGGTAGCGGCAGAACTCAGCCTCCGAGTCGATGCCGTGACGGGGGCGCAGGGCCGCGTACATGTCGGCGGCGGTGGTGACGACCCAGCGGGCGGCGATGCCGGTGAGGGCGAGCTCCCGGATCGCGCCGTAAGCCTGGTGGGTCTTGCCGGTCCCCGTAGGGCCGAGCATCAGCAGGGAGCGCCCGTGGGTGATGGCGGCGACCGGGGCGGACCGGGCGGCCTGCGCCTCGCGGGCCTCGGCGGCGAGCTCCGCCACCCAGGCGAGGACTTCGGGACTGTCGGCGATCGCGTCGCGGTAGTGGAACGGGATGATCTCCGCCGCCCTGGCGATCGAGTAGCGGGCGACGTTCGCCGGGCTGTGCGGGTCGGCGTCACCGGAGTTCAGCCAGTCGAGGCTGATACCGCGGACGGCGAGCAGCTTCTCGAGGTGGAAGCGCTTCGGGTTGATGGGCGGGGTCCACTGCATGGTCAGTTCCATCCCTGGTCGTAGTCGGAGTCGTTCTGCGGGTTGTTGTGCGGCTGATAGCCGCCAGAGACGGCACGGAGCTGGGGCCGGCCGGGCTGGGGATCGGACTCCTGCTGCGGCGCGTGTTTGTCCTCGTAGCGGCGGTCACGGACCCAGTTGGCGGACCGCTTGACGTACTGGTAGTCCTGGCCAACTACTTCGCGCGCATAGGCAAGGGCGGCTTCGCTGATCTTCTTCGGATCGACTCCGGAGAGGACTGCTTCAGTCCAGACCTCGAGGGTCTTGTCGTAGTCCTTGCTCTTCGGGTGGTTGTGCCAGAAGCGGCCGAACTCGAGCTTCTGCTCGGCGGTGATCTCGCGAAGCGGTGCGACGACGGCGATAGAAGATGTCTTCTTCCCCGTGTTCTCACCGTGTTCTTTAAGAGACGTACCACCGTGTGGCACGTCGGAGTGAGCTGGGCGGATGCCCGTTTCCGCAGGTGAGTCCGGGGTGCCAGTGG
This sequence comes from Streptomyces prasinopilosus, assembly GCF_001419695.1. Lineage (GTDB taxonomy): Bacteria > Actinomycetota > Actinomycetes > Streptomycetales > Streptomycetaceae > Streptomyces > Streptomyces prasinopilosus. Next base: position 14,201 of record NZ_LIRG01000133.1, on the reverse strand, counting down.
GTGGCACGTCGGTCCCACCTGCGTTTTCGCCTGTTTCCGCAGGTCGCTCCGACGTACCAGCGTGTGGCACGTCGGTGGCATCCTCCGACGTACCAGCGTGTGGTACGTCGGTCCCACCTGCGGGAATGCCCGTTGTCCCAGGTCGCGCCGACGTACCACCTTGTGGCGCGTCGGTCTGAGCTGCGGAAACGTTCGTGAGGGTGAGGACGGTGCCGTACCTGCCGCCCTCAAGGAGCTCTCGACTCGCAGTGAGGTAGCCGTACTCCTTGAGCTCGGCGAAGGCGGCCCGGAAGGCTCGCCGGCCGGGACTGTTCTTGCCGTGCTTGGCGACCGACGCGCGCCACATGTCGTCGGCGGTCACCTCCCAGCCGTCGGGCCGGCTGAGGAGTTCGACGAGGATGCCGCGGGCCATGTGGCTGAGGCGGTCGTCTCGCACGGTGGCGTTGGGGACTTGCAGGAAGTCCCTCGTCAGCCTGGTGTGCCGGATCCTCACTTGATGCCTTCTCTCGAGAGGGGTGTCTCTGGGTCGATCAGCTGGTTTGGGACAGCCCTCATGGGGGCGAGTGGGCCTCTTGGTGCGAGGCTTCGCGCTTGAATGAATTGTACAACGCGACGGGGATTACAACAGGGCTTGTGTGTATCCTGGTCTCATGAGTGAGTCCGGGATTCGACAGATGGGCGTCTCCGACGTCCGCGCGAACATGACCGAGGTCATCGCCGAGGTGCGCCTGCTCGGCACCCCCGTTGCGCTCACCCGCCGGGAGAAGCCGCAGGCCATGCTCATCTCCATGGACCGCTGGAAGCAGGCCGCCCTCGATGCCGAGGTGCGCCCCTTCCACGACGACGTCGTCCGCCGGCTCAAGTCCCTGCTCGAGGACAAGGAGTTCGCCGACGTGCTCGAGCGGAAGGACCCGACTCTGCATGAAGTCCTCAGCGCAGGCGCTCTCTGACATCCCGCCCCCTCTCGGTTTCCCTCCGGGCCCCGCGGTTGCGGGGCCCTTTGTCGTGCGGGTTACTGGCTGGTGTTGTGGATCAAGCTGCGGGGTGTGTGCTGGTCGCATCGCCAGCCGGCGGCGTAGAGCCGGGCGGGTTTGCCGCAGAGGGGGCGGCCGGTGTCGCAGGTGCCGGGCTTGGCTGGCGGTGCGGGGGTGGGCTGCTGCTCGGTCACGCGGCCTCCCCGAGTTGCTTCTGCTTGCGTCGCTGGTTCTGGCTGGTGCCGCCCCAGATGCCGCGGATCGCGCCGCCGTCGTGCTGCTCGAGCGCGACAGCGTGCGCGGCACAAGCGGCGGTGACGGGGCAGCGCTGGCAGATGCGTCGGGCGGTGTGGCTGCCACCACCGGCGAGATTGTCGATCCACTCGTCGGGGTCGACCTGGGCGCACAGGGCGGAGGTCATCCACGCGTAGCGGCTCATGCGGCGACCGCCTCGGCCGCCGGGTGGCGGAGCATGGCTTGCTGGAGGTGCTGGCGGGTGACGCCGAGGCGTTCGGCGGCCTGGTCGATGCCGACGTCGTAGGCGAGGAGTTCGCGGGCGTCGGCGGCGAGGTCTGCTTCCCGGGTGCGCGCCTGGGTGCGGGCTTTGCCGAGTTCGGCCCAGCGTTCGTTGTGGGTGAGGTGGGCGCGCTCGGCCTTCCACTGGGTGTGGGCGGTCTCGCAGGCCGGGCAGGCGGGGATCTTCTCGAGGCGGTGGAGCCACCAGCCGCGATCGGTGCCGCAGTACCCGGTCCAGTCGGGGACGGCCGTCGGGTCGTCGATGGTGTCGTCGTCCCATGCACTGGGGGGCGCCCAACGGTTGTCGAGGGCGTGACGGATCACGCGTGTCCGGGACCGGCCGGCAGGTGCGGGCGTCTGGGACAGCTGGTCGTACAGGTCGTTGATGCGGCGCACGAGCCCGTATCGGACGCTCGGCTGACTGCCGTTCGCGATGGTGTGGACGCGTTTTTCTGAGGTGGCAAGCAGGATCGCGATGTGGCGGCCGGAGTAGCCGAGCATGGACAGGGCTTGGAGACGGCGCCGCGGCCCGGTGGCGTCGATGTACATGCCGGGGCTGGGTTCTGCGCCCGGCGCGACGGCGAGGATCTTGTCTTGGGTGGTGCGGTTGATTTCGGTGCGCTGGCCGCTGATGAGGAGTTGCAAGCCGCGGTCGTCGCATCCGGTTGCGGCCTGGATCTGGCTCCAGGACATGGTGACGCGGAGCTTGCGGAGGTGTTCGAGGGCGGGGGTTGCGTCGACGCGGGCTGCCCGGCCGAGTTGGCGGGCGACGTTGAGGCGTTTGCGGGTCTTCAGCTTCGCTTCGCGGCAGGGCGGGCAGGGGCACGGGGGTCGTCGGCCGGGGCTGCCGTTACCGCGGGCGTAGGTTCCGTGGGGCGGGAGCGGCTTGGCGGCGGTGGTCACGGTGTCTCCTTCCGGGTGTGGTTGGCGTGCTGCTCGAGGTGGTGCAGCCCTTGCCGGACGCGTCGTTGTTCGGCGGCGTGGAGGACAGCGCCGAGGCCGCACCAGGCGGCGACGCAGGCAGCGGCTTCGGCGGCGATGACGCGGGCCAGGCCGTAAGCGGCGAGCTGGTTGAGGTACCAGTCGACGATCGGGCTCACGGCCGCCTCCCGGGGGTGCGGGCCGGGCGGGTGATGAGGGCGAACACGACGGCGGCGATGCCGGTCATGGCGACCAGGCAGGCGAGGAACAGGGCGGCGGTGGTCACGCGGCCCTCCGCTCTTGCGCGCGGGCGGCACGCTGGGCGGCTATGCGGCGGCCCTTGGCGGTGAGCTCCCAGACGGCGATGCGGTGGGCGTGGGTGTTGGCCTGGGTGGACGGCACCGTCCGGCCGGTGTGGGCGATAATCCCGGCGGTGCGGAGGCTGTTGATGGCGGCGCCGAGGTAGCCGTGGCCGAGTTCGGGCAGGACGTCGCGGAGGTCGTTGCAGGACCATTCGTCGTGCCGCTGGCCGAAGTGGAAGACGGCCTGCTCGACGATGTGCTGGTCCCAGGTGGACTGGTCGGCTATCTCCTCGAGGAGGAGATCCTTCTCGGCGTTGGCGAGGCGTTCGGCGGGGGTGAGCTTGCGGGCCATGGCTGGCTCCTTCAGGCTGTGGTGTGCTGGGTGGTGCCGGGGTGGCCGCATTACGGGTGCGGCCACCCCGACGCGTGTGCGGGCTACTGCTGGGCGTTCTTGAGCGCGATGCCGCGCTCCTTGATGTAGGCGCCGAGGCTGGTCGGCTGACCGGTCTCCGGGTGCATGAACGGCGAAGCGAGTAGGCCGCGCGACTCGACCTCGCGGTACAGGGCCAGCAGGCTGTCGGCGGTCGCGGTGTCCGACTGCGCGTCGTCGATGTAGGTGGCCGGGTCGACGGTCTCGGTGCCGTCGTTCAGCCAGTCGAGGAACGGCTTGGCGATGTCGCGGATCCCGTCGGGCTTCTCCAGCACCTGCTGGTGGAAGGCAGGGCAGCGGGACTTGAGGAATCGCAGCCGGTTGTTGACGTCCATCTCGGCGACGACGCCGAACTCGTACTCGACGCCCTTGCGCTGCTCGGCGCGCATGCCGACGGCGACGGGCTCCTTGCGTCCGCGGTCGTTCTCCTGCAGCACCCACTCGGTGTGGGAGCGCATGGTGGCGATGACGTGGCCGGGGTACGACAGGAGAGCGTCGATCATCTCGTTCTGGATCGGCGTGCCGTCCTTCCAGCCGGCGAAGCTGTTGCCGCCGTACTTGGCCTTGGCCTTCTCGACCTGGTCGAGGGTGCCGTCGGTGCCCTTCCAGAAGTGGGAGAGGGAGTCGACGACGACCGTGCCGTATCCGGCCTTGGCGGCCTGGGCGAGGGCTTTGACGAGGTCTCGCGGGTCGTAGCGGTGCATCGGGCAGGAGTCGAACTGGATGCCGTTGACGCCGAGGTAGAGGCTGGCGGATTCGCGTTCGGTGTCGATGATCGCGAACCGCTCGCCTCCGTTGAGGCCGTGCGCGATGTTGAGGGCGGTCCACGTCTTGCCGGAGCCGGCGACGCCCTGGATGGACATGCGGGCCTTGACGCGGTCGCGGGTGGCAGGCCGGAAGGTGAACGGGCTGTCGTCGTACTCGTTGGTCTGCGACGGCTGGTTCTGGCGGCCGGCGCGGACCGGCTGACCGAGCTGGGACATGTGGTTCTCCTAGGCGTACTGGCGCTCGACCCACGAGGGGAGAGCGGTCATCGGGTTGGGCGGGTAGCTGGGCCATTCGTCGCGTTCGCGGCAGATGGCGTAGGTGTTGAGGGCGACCTCGTTGAGGTGGCGGCCGATGCCGCGGGCCATCGGGTCGCAGGTGGTGACGACCACGAGGTAGGGCGGGTCCTTCTCCTGCAGCACGAACTGGAACGGCTTGTCCGGGTCGGCCACGTCGAGGGCGATGCCGGCGTCGACGTACCACTCCTGCTGCTGTGCGTAGCCGTGCTCGTGGAAGGACTTCTCGAGGTCTTCGCGGCGGCAGGAGCGGGCGGTCTTGTAGTCGACGATCTGGCCGTCGTCGCGGAGCCAGTCGAAGCGGGCCCGCCGCCAGACGCCGTTGTCCTCCCAGAACGCGGACTGTTCGGCGACCCCGCTGCCGGGCTCCAGCAGGCGGGCGGCTTCCTCGTGCTCGCGCAGGGCGGCGGCCATGGCGTGGACCTGCTCGAGCTCGTGCCGCTTGAGCGAGATGTCACCGGCGGCGCGTATGGCGGCGACCTCGGCCTTGATGGCGTTGGTGTTCCACTTCTCCGCGTCGACGAGGACCAACTCGGGGCCGTCGTCGAGGACCAGGCGGTGGGCGGCGGTGCCGAGGTCGAGTGCCTTCGTGGCCGGCTCGGGGTTGTCGAGCCAGTACTTGAACTTGGCCGGGCAGCTGCTGGCGAGCTTCTTCGCTCCGGTGGAGGAGAGGCTGCCGCCGGGGATCGGGTCGCTGTGGTACAGCTCGGCGTCGATGTCGTACAGGCCGGGCTCGACCTCGGCCGGCGCCTCGACCTCGACGGCGGCGGTCACTGGGTCCGCCTACGGGCGAGGTTGTCGACGATGCTGGCGGCGGACTCGCAGCCGGGAAGCGTGCGGAGCGTGGTGGCCGCGTCGTTCAGGACGGTGGCCGCGTAGTTGTTCATGAGGCGGAGGGCGTTGCCGTCGAGGTGGCCGCCGTCCTCCAGGGCGCTGCGCAGCTCGGCCGCGGGGGTGCAGTCCTCGCAGTGGCCAGTGTTGGGGTCGAACGGGCCATCGGTGTTGCCGCAGCTCCGGCAGCCGAGCGGCCCGGTGGGTTTTGCGGTGGTTTCGGTGCTCATGTCCTCTGCTTTCGGGTGTGCGAGGTGGTGGGCCGCCGCCCCGGGCGGGGGGGGTGCCGCGGGGCGGCGGCCCTTCGGATGCCGCAGCGCGAGGCGCCAGCGGTCGGTATGGGAGGTGTGGGCTACGTGAGGCGGACGGGCATGCACACGGCCCGGTAGGTGTCGGTGGCGGCCCCGCTGCCGTCGACGGGATGGATCAACACCGGCTTGCTGGGGGTGGTGAACCAGACCTGCACTTGGCCGTCGATCGGGGTGAGCAGGGAGGACAGGAAGCCGGGCCGGTAGCCGGCCGAGAACCCGTCCAGGTCGGTGATCTCGGCGTCCACCCGGGATGCGCCCTTCGATCCCCCGACGCCGCCCGCCACCGTCACCTGGTCACGGTCGAAGGAGAGGGTGATCGCCTGCTCTTCCTTGTCGTTGACCAGAGCGGCCCGCTTCACGGCCCCCAGCAGCTCTGCGGCGTCGGCCCGCATCCAGCCCGAGGCTGCCGCAGGGTTGGGGAAGAAACCGTCGATGCTGGGGAACGGGGTGGCGACGGTGCGGCTGGTCACGGTCAACGTGTCGTTGGCCAGTGCGGCGACGGTGATGTCGCTGGTGAAGGACACCCGGACCGGGCCGCCGGCCAGTTGCTTGCAGGTGGCGGCCAGGTGGGCGGCGGGCACCAGCAGGTCACCGGAGGCGTCGCCGTCCGGGGTCCACGGGAGCCGGTGCCGCACGATCCGGTACCGGTCCGAGGCGGACACGGTCAGGTGGTCGCCGTCGGCGGCAACGTGCACGCCCCGGAAGCCTTCCAGGCTGCCCGCCGCTTCCTTGTCGGGCATGGACGCCTGGGCGGCGTGCACCACGGCTGCGGCCAGCAGGTCGCCGTCCACGGTGCCCGCCGCGGCGGGTGCCTCCGGCAGGGCCGGGTAGTCGCGGCGGTCCATGGTCGGCAGCGTGAACGTGGTGCCCGGCGCGGTCAGCGTCAGCTCCTGGTCGTCGGCGACCACGTCCACGGGCCCGGCCGGCATGGCTGCGGTGACGTCGGCGAGCAGTCGGCCCGACACGAGGACGTGGCCGGTCTCCAGGACGTCGGCGGCGAGTGCGGCTCGGGTGCTGGTCTCGTAGTCGAACCCGGACAGGGTCACCGAGTCGCCGTCGGTCTCCAGCAGGAGTCCTCCGAGGAGGGGCTGCAGCGGGTTGTTGGGGAGGCGGCGGTGAGCACGCTTGGCCGCCTCCGCGAACAGCTTCTGGTCGATGCGGATCTTCATCAGGCGGCCTCGGCCTGCTGCTCGACCTCGGTCTCGACGGCCGTGTCGTCGGTGTCGCCCCAGCGGGGCTCGGGCTGGGCGTAGCCCTCGGTCTTCAGGGCGGACAGGGGGAACAGGTTGAGCTGGTCCATTTCGGTCTCCGTGGGATGCTGGTGGTGGACTCCCGCCCGGCGCCTCCGGGCGGGGGTTCGTGCGTTGAGAGGTCAGGCCGCCTGCTCGGCGGGGCTTCGAGACGCCTTCTGCCAGCACTGCCAGGGGCGCAGCCCGCTCGCGGCCAGTTCCGACGCCTGCCCGATCAGTGCGGTGGCGGTCGAGGTCACCTCGTCCTCGTCGACCTCGCCGGCCGCGATGAGTGCGCCGGTCGGGCCCTGTAGGTCCAGCCACCAGGTGCCGTCGACCGGGTAGGCGAGGACACGAGATCGGGAGCCGCTGGGCTCGTGGATGTAGTAGCTGCCGCCGCCCATCTCCGCCCAGTCGCCGCCCACGAATGCGGGCTGCTGCCTCTTGATCGGGGTGGCGTGGGCGACAGTGAACAGATCGCGCAGGTTGCCGTCCCCGGCCAGTGCTTCATCGACGAGCCGGATCACGTCGTCGGCGGACACTCCCGGCTTGTCACGGAGGACGCCGACGACCGAGCGTCCACGCTGGACAAGGTTGTAGTGGTTGTCGAGGCGCCAGTCGCCGCGGTCCTCCTCCAGCAGCTTCAGCATGTGCTTGACGCTGGACGCGACCTCCCGCAGCCGGGCGATGTGCTCCGGCTTGGGCTGCGACGGAACCATGTCCAAGGCGTCGACGAGGCGGCCGGCCTCCCGGATCTGTCGTTCGACAGCCTGCGTCGCGACGATGTCGATGCGCTCGCGCAGCGCCTGGTTCGTGGCCTCTCGCACCCGCTCTCCGTACTTGCGCTGCTCGGTGAGCAGCCGCATGTACCGGTCGTTGGTGTCGATGCGGTCCCGTTCGGCGCGCTCGGCGTACTGGTTGAGCAGGTCGAGGTCGGACAGGTGGTCGACGTTTTCGCCGAGCCGGGCGTACTCGTCGCGCAGTGCAGCGATTCGCTCGGCGGCTGTCTTCGTGGTCACGGGATCCCTCCATGGGATGCCGGTGTCGGATCCCCGGGCGGTCGCTTCGCTCGGGGGTTCTTCTTGGGCGCCGCCCTCGCCGGCCGGTGTCTTCCGGCGGGGCGGCGGGTTTCAGGCGGCCGGGAGCGGCTGGGTGTCGTCGTTGCCGCGGTCGGTGACGGGGCCGAGGAGTCCGGCGTCGCGGGCCGCCCACAGGGGCCGCACGTCGATGGGGGCGGTTGCCTCGTCTTCGGGGCCGTCGACCGGACGCACCATCGGCGGCACGTCGATCGCGGTCGCATTGGCTTCGGCGGCGAGCTCGACGGCGAACCGGGCCTTGAGTGCGGCGAGCTCGGCATGCAGCTGGTCGTTCTCGGCGTGCAGGTCGTCGAGGTTGGCCAGCTGCTGGACGACGATCTCCTCCGCCTCGGCCTGCTTCCTGTGGGCGTCGGTGACGTCGTTGTGCAGGAGGGCGATCTCGTCACCGGCCTCGTGCAGGAAGGTCAGGGCCTTCGCCAGGTCGTCCCGCACCTCGGCGAGCTTGTCGACGGCGCGGCGCCGGCCGGTGCCCTTCAGGGCGGGTATCAGGTCGCTGAGGCTCTCGGTGAAGCTCACTGCTGCTCCTGGCGGGCTCGGATGCGGGCGGAGATGGGCTCTCCGAATCGGAGAAGGAAGAGGGCCCCGGCGGCGATGACCACCGCCGGGATGGTCACGACGCCACCGGCTGCTGAAGGACGTGCCGGTAGAGGGCGGCGGTCGCGCGGCGGGGAGTGGGGATGAGCGGCCCGTGCGTGGCGTACAAGTCCGGGAGGGAGTAGAACGGCGGGGCCAGGAAGGCGTACTCGTCCGGGGATCCCATCAGCGGCTCGCCCGCCTCGTTGTAGCTGCCGGTCCAGCGCCATTCGACGCCGGTCACGTCGAGGTAGGCGATGTCGAGGCCGAAGGTCGTGCCGTCGTGGAGATAGGTGTTCACGGCGTCTCCTGCTCGTGGGTGCGGAGCCAGTGGCGGCGGTGGTTGTAGCGGACGTGGACCTGCTCGATGCGGTCGACGAGTTCGGTGAACGTCCACGGCTTGACGCCTCGGGCGCGGCGGGCGAACTCGGCTTCGACGCGGGCGATGGCGTCCTGCTCTAAGTCGGCGAGCGGGCGGGGCTCGGCAGCGGTCGCCATGTCAGGCCACCTCGCGGGCGAAGCGTTCGAAGAGGTCGATGACGTCGGCGGCGGTGCGTTCCTCGGCGTCGTTCCACTCAGCGATGCGGACCACGGCTGCCGCCTCGTTGACCGGCCCGAACATTCGGCTGGCGAAGTCCACGATGATCGGGTCGACCTCGTCGACCGTCGGCACCGGGGATCCTGTGGTGGCGACGGACAGGGCTCCGACCGTGCACACCGGGCACTCGGATGCGGCCAGCTCGATACCGACTCCGGTTTCGGGCCGCCCCCAGTAGGCGCCCTTGTAGTGGCCGTTCGCTGCGATGACCTGGGCAGCCTTCCGGTAGATGTCGGCGAGCTTCACGACGCCTCCTCGGCGGTCGGGTTGGGCTGGGGGTTGGTGGTGTCGTCGGCGGGGGCGAGGAGCCGGCGGAGGCGGTCGACGGCGGCGTCCACGCGCTGCCGGGCAACCAGGGCCCGCATCTCGGCGGTCATCACCAGCACCTGCCGATCTCCCGCAAGGAACCGGTGCGCTCGCGGACGGAGTCGGTGGTGTCATCGCCATCGAAGGCTCCGGCGAGCTTGCCGATGTACCTGATCTCGCGGTCGCTGCTGAGGGAGAGCCACGCCTCGCCGTTGCCGTCGATGTAGATGCGGCGGCGGCGGTCGTTGGGGTCGTCCTCCCCAGTAGCGGCCTCCAGCTCGGCGAGCCGGTCCCGCATCTCGCGCAGTGCTTCCGCCGCTTCGGACAGGGCCTCGTTCGTGGTGTGCCGCTCCGCCTTGAGGCGCTGGACCTCCGCCAGCAGGGTGGGGACGTCCTCCCGGGCGTGGGCCATCAGCTCCCACTCGGAGTTCGGCAGGTCGCGAAGCTCGGTAGCGGGTCCGGCGCCGGTGTCGAGTCGGGACACGTAGAGGCCGTGTCCGCAGTCGTCCTCGCAGCAGCCACAGGACTCGTAGGCCAACGTCCACGGCCCCCGACTGGTGGCAGCGACGCGGGCCGTGATCTCCGCGAGCCGCTGGTCGTCGAGCGGCTGGGGCTGGTCGCCGACCGGGGCAGACAGGGCGGGCGCGGCGGTCTCGGCGGCCCGTGCCGCCTCCCACTCGCCCTCGGACACGACGTCCACGTGGGTGAGGTTGATGCGCTCGTAGCCGTCGACCATCACGACCGCGACGCCACCGAAGACGGATGCCTCACTGCGGGTGCGGGTCACCAGACGGGTGTCCTTCGGGTCGTCCTCCGGGCGGCAGCCCGGGTAGGCGAACACCGGAGTACCGACCGGGTACAGGCGGTTGAAGGTCTCGGCGTTCACGCGGCCACCGCCTTCCGGGCGGCGTCGTGCAGGTCGATGCCGTGGCGGATCGCGTGGCAGCAGTGCAGGAAGCCCGGCGTGAAGTCCTTCAGCCGCCACTCGTGCCAGTCTGCGAAGTAGTACGGGTACGGTCCGCCGTAGCCCTCGGGTCGGTACGAGAAGTCGGCCAGCGCCTGGTGGGCCTCGGACTCGAACTCGATGTTGTAGCCGGCCATGTCGCTGAAGAAGTGCTCGTGGACGGCCTCCCGGAGTTGCCGGTTAGCGGCCATCCACTCCGGGCGGATCTGGCGGGACAGCCACTTGCGGAGACTGGGCTTCGCGTCGATCTCCTCGGGGTCGAAGCCCCGCTCCTTCGCCTGCTGCCAGACCCGGTCGGCGAGGTCGTCCCGCATCCACTGCGCGAGCGTCGACGCGATCTCCGCCTTCAGCAGCTCCGGGTCGAAGCCCTCGATCTCGTCGCGGCCGGCGCGGACCTTCTCGCCCCAGTAGCCGGGGTTGATCTGCCCGGTGAGGGCGGTGCGCCGGAACAGGTCGAACATGTCCGGGGTGGCGTCGATGTCGAAGTGGAACGTCCACCCCGCCTTGACGACGAGGTTGTACGGCCACGTGATCAGCTCGAACGGGTAGCGGCCGAACGGCGAGTCCGCCGTGCCCTCGAACCGCAGGTGCCGGTAGAAGCCGTCGTCGTGCAGGACGGTCATCGTGTGGCGGGCGAAGCGGGCCGCGATCTCGGGGTACTCGCTCATCGGGCCGCCTCCTCGAAGAGGGCGTTGATGGTCTCGTTGTGGGCGTCGGCGGCGGTGTTGAAGCAGTCGATGCACAGGAACGTGACGGGCAGCTCGTAGTCGGGCTCGTGCCAGGGCTGGGCGGGCGGCTGGAACCGGAACAGGCGGCGGGTGTGACCGCAGTCGGGGCACTCGCCGTCGTGCGAGGTGCCGACGATCAGGGCCTCTTCCTGGCGGAGGAGTTCGGCCTCGTGCTGGGCGTAGGTCAGGCCGCAGTCACACGGGCCGGGCCGGAAGATCGATCCGTGCGGCGGCTGGCACGGGAAACTGTGCTTGCACAGCGAGACCTTTGAGGTCTCGGGCTGGGATGAGATCATGGACGTTGCGGTCCCTTCGTTGCGTGCTCTGGATGGGGATCGTTCGAGGTCGTCCCGGCTGCACGGGGCGGCCTCTTTGCCGTCAGGCGGCGGCGCGGGCCGGCGTCTTGGCCTTGGCCATGGAGCGGCGCAGGCGGGAGATCTTCGCGGGCTCGGCGGGGATGCGGCACAGCTTGCGGATCTCTTCGCGGTCCTCGGGGCTGAGCCACTTCGCCCGGCCCATGCGGGTGTGGGGGAAGCCGTGCTTGTTGAGTCCGTCGAGGAGCCAGCGCTTGCCGCAGCCGAGGTCTCGGGCGGCTTCGTCCGGCGGCAGGTAGCCGTCGCGGCGCATCATGGTCTCGGTGTCGGTGGGGGTGGACATGATCACCTTCTTTCGGGGGGTATGTCGGTCGGACAGATCTGGTCGTCTGTCGCGTCGAGGGCTGTGCGGAGCCGCGTGTAGCGCTTGGGCCCCATCCGCTCCCGGATGCCTGTTTCCAGCCGTTGGAGGTAGCTGCGGGAGATGCCGGCCTTGTCGGCGGCTTCCTGGACGGTGAGGCCCTGGCTCATGCGCTGCTTACGCAGGGACGGACCGTGCACCTGGTAGGTGGCTGGGGGTCTTTCCATGCAGAGAATCTACGTGTTTCTACGAGTCTCCGCTACCAGTACCACGCAGTAACATGCGTATGCTCGTAGATTCTCGCGCGTAGCCGCACGGTTGCAGCGAGCAATCACGTAGACGTTCCGGACATAAGCAAGGGTGTTCCTGGCTGTTCCTACGCGCTCCTGCGATGATGTGAGCCATGGCACCCCGACATGACAAAGCAGCACTTCAGAGGCTCGCAGCGCTAGTAATCAGACGGCGCTCCGAACTCAACATGCACAAGGTGGACGTAGCGCGCGCCGCGGGCATGCAGGTGAATACCTACAGCAAGGTCGAAGAAGCGGAATCCGTGCGTTCTACGACATACACGCGGATCGAGCCCATCCTCGGCTGGGCCAGCGGCAGTTGCTTCGACATCCTGGCGGGAGCCACACAGGCGACCCTCCTCGAGGGGGCGGTGGAGCAAGCCGCAGTCTCCCCGGTGTGCCCCGAGGATCTCGCTGAAGACGTCGGGGCGGTCGTGCAGGACGCCGCGGTGGCGATCAGCGACACGTTGACGGCGGCAGAGATCCGCGAACTGAAGCGGCGCGTGGTCAGCGAAGTGCTGGAACGGTGGGAGAAGCGCGGTATTGATCGCAAATGATCAATTTCGACGTACAACCTTTCTCGTTTATCGTTTCGTTACCCACAGGACTACGCTGATGTAGAGAAAGCCTGGTCACAACAGCGCGTCAGCATGGCAGCATCTAATTGCACTTGGGAGGTTCCCTCTCACCCGAAAGGGGGAGCCCATGCACGAGATGATCACTGTCGACCTGGGGCCGGACTTCTACGCGTTCCATGGTCGAATAGCTGGGAAGATCGTGTGTGTTGCGACGCCCCAGGTCGAACACGATGCACAAGCACGACGCATCGTCCAAGACCTGATCAGGCGTCAAGGAGGCGACTGCGCCGCTTGCCGGTCATGCGTCATCGGCCAGCACCAGTAGCGCAGCCGCAGCGGTGGGGCCGGCGGCAGGGGTGCCAGCCGGCCACCCGCAACTGGACCCAAGGGGCAGCACATGGCCTACGTCGAGTGGCGCGGCAACACCTGTCGAGTCGTCTGGAACACACGCAAGAAAGACGACCGCGACAAGTGGATCTATGACCAGAAGGGCGGCTTCACCGACGAGACCGAGGCCAAGAACTACGGCCTGGACCGTGAAGCCGAGATCCGCAACGACGCCTACATCTCCCGCCGCGACGGCTCTGTCACCGTCGCCGAGTACGCCGAAACCTGGGTCGACACCCTCGACGTCGGGCACCTGCGGGACAAGGCGATCCGGTCCATGCTGCGGCTATACATCCTGCCCCGCTGGGGAGAGACCGCGGTCGGTGACATCCAGCCGTCCACCTACCGGGCCTGGAAGAAGCAGCTCAAAGCCCTGCCCAATGTGGGCGAGAAGTACGGGGAGGAGATCCTCACCGTCTTCTCCATGCTGATGGACGACATCGTCGACGACGAGCTGCGTAAGACCTCCCCCGTACCGAAGGGGAAGAAGCAGCGCCGCGGCCGGTACAAGAAGAAGCCGCGCGAGCGGAAGCGCGAGATGCGCATCGAGGACGTCCACCAGCTGGCGTGCAACGCGCTCTCCTTCTGGGGGCTGGACGGGTTCGTGTTCGTGTGGACGATGGCCTGCACCGGCATGCGGCCCGCCGAGCTGTACGCCCTGCGCCGCCCCTACTCCCACCCGACCTGGCCGGCCTCCGACCCGCTGGACGATCCGGCTGAGGAGGACCGGGAGGAGCGACACGCGGAAGACCTCGAGAGGTACGGGCCCGACCTGATGCCCGCGGTCCGCGTGCAGTGGCAGCACCAGCGCCAGGACGGCGCGCTGAAGCTGTTCCCCCCGAAGTACGAGTCGCGGCGCACCCTCGTGCTGCCGTCGTTCCTTGCGGAGCTACTGGAGCTGCTCCTCGAGAGCCATGACGGCGAATTCGTGTTCCGGTCGATCTCGGGTGGGCTGCTGGCGAACGCGAACTTCACCTATCACTACTGGCGGCCGATCGCGGACGGCCGGCCCGCCTCGGAGGGGTTCGAGCGGGTGCGGCTCGGGCAGAAGCAGACGGTCGCGTCGCGTCGCCCTGTCCCCGAGCTCCCGGCGACGAGCTACAAGGGGAAGCGGCTGTATCTGCTGCGGCACGGACACAAGGAGTGGATCGACGAGGCGGGCGGGGTGCACTCACGGATCGCGGTGGAGACCCGGATGGGTCACGAGGTTGCCGGTGTCGAGGGCTTGTACGCGAACGTGACAACCGCGATGGAGCGGCGGATGATGGATGCATTGCAGGAGCGCTTCGAGGGCTTCGTGCGGGAGACGGTGTGGGAGATGGCTGTGGCTTCTCCCAGTTGTCTCCCAGATGGCTTGGCCGAGTGGTGGAACCGGCAGGTCACAGCGGCTGAGGGCGCTGGTTGATGTACTGGTTCATGAAGTTCATCAC